>JACCQV010001017.1 GCA_013813945.1 Deltaproteobacteria bacterium
GCCCCGCCCCCTCCTCCTCCTGGCCGGGACTGGCCCCAGCTCGGCGGCGCTGCCGATCATGGGGGATCGATATGGCGTGAGCTGCAACCGCCGCTCGTCTCGCAATGGACTGCGGCAGCCGGCGGTCACCTGCTCTCGGCGGCGCCCGTGATCGCGAACGGCATGGTGTTCGTGACGGCCACGGATCTCGGCAGCGGTCGCGGAGGCGGCGTGGTTGCGTTCGACCTCGCAACCGGTGGCCTGCGCTGGCGAACGGCGACCCCGTTGCCGGTGCGAGGCGGACCAGCGATCGCTGGAACCACCGTCGTCGCCAGTCAGATCGACGGTACCGTGCTCGGTCTCGATATCGGGTCCGGCGCGATCCGGTGGCGGCACGAGCTCGGGATCGGAGTGGAGCCGCGCGGCGCTGCCGTGTTCTCGTCCCCGGTAGCCGATGGCGGCGACGTGATCATCGGCAACCAGCGCCGACTCGCTTCGATCGATGCGGCGACCGGTGGTCTGTTGTGGCTGCAGGATCCGGTGCGTCGGAGCGAGGACTTCATTTCGCTTGCCTCGCTCGCGGTCGATGACGGCGTCGCGGTAGGCGTGTTCAACCGCGAGATCGGTGGCGTGTTCGGGTGGGAGCGACTGACGGGGCGGCTGTTGTGGCATGCCGCCGATTCCCTCTCCCTGTCGATCAACTCGTCGCCCGTGGTCGCGAACGGCCTGGTGTACTTCGTCAATGGAGCGACCGAGGTCCACGCGCGCGAGCTCCACACCGGGGTCCTGCGCTGGCGCACCAAGCTCGATCCGTCCGGGTTTGACTGGGCGATCGCGACCGTCGGGACTCCCGCGATCGCGCGGGGCATTCTCGTGGTTCCGACCTTGTGGAACGACCTCGTCGCCATCGACGCGACCAGCGGGCTCGTGCGCTGGCGGTTCACGGGCCAGCCCGGCCCGCTACGAACGACGCACTATCGCGGGCGCGGCGAGGCTGGGTTCGCGGCGTCGCCGGTCATCACGGGAGACATCGTGTGGGCGGTCGACACCAGCGGACGCCTCACCGCTCTCTCGCTCGAGAGCGGCAATCCCGTGTGGGGGGCCGAGCTGCACGGACCGGTGCTCGCCGGCCTCGCCACCTCGGGCGACTGGCTCATCATCGCCGCCTTCGACGGTACGGTGCGTGCGCTGCGGCGGATGCCCGCAGAGCGCCGCGTGGTGAGCGCGACACGCTGCGATCAGCCCGCGGCCAGCGGTGGCTGCTGCCAGGCCGGCGCCTCGGACGCGAGCCCTCTCGCATTCGTGCTGGTCGCTGGCTATGCGCGACGAAGTCGACGACGGCGCAGGACCAGCAGCGCGAGCGCGAGAGGAGCGAGCGACACCGGCGATCCGTGTCCGGCGTTGCAGGCGTAGTAGGTGCCACGATCGACGAGGTCACCGCCGTCGCCACCGAAGCCGTTGCCGTCGAGGTCAGCGACGACCGTGCCCCCGTCGTATTCGATGACAAGCTGCGCCGCCTTGGTGCCGTTCTGCCGCGGCGACATCACGACGAGGTACTTCACCGTTTCCATCTGCTGGAGCGGCATCAGCGGATTCTCCGGGCTGACGAGTGCGAACTCTGCAGCGCTGGCGCCGTCGATCCGGACCGCGGTGATGTTGATCGGCGTCGTGCCACAATTGCTTAGGTTGATGGTCTTCGCCGCCGTCGTCATGCCGACGCGACTCGGGCCGAAGTGCACGAGATCGGGGGTCGGCGTCAGGCCGCTCGGGAGCACGAGCGCCTTGAGCGGAATCGACCGGGTCGGGACGGTGGGAAGATTCGTGTTCAACGTGAACGAGTCCGTCAGCTCGCCGGGTGCCGTCGGATTCACTGTCGCGATGAAGTCGAGTGTGTTGCCGTGGTTTCCCTGCAGCGTCCCGGGCGTCCGCGTGACGTTGAACGGTGCCGCAGCGCCAGTCACCGACGTCACATCGACGCTACCGGCCGCACTCGCATAGACGGTCACCGGGAGGCTCGCGGTGGCACCGATGCACACGGGCCCGAAATCGACCTCCGCGGGCGCCCAGCCAAGCTCTCCGACGAGCGCCGTTCCATTGATCGTGATGTTGCGCGGCGCGCCGCCGGTGTACCCCACGGTCAGCGTACCGAGGCTCCCTGCTGGATGCTCGGTCGTCGCCGCAAACTGGAGTCGCGCCGTCGTGGATGAGCCGCTGCCGAGCCCGATGCCATTCGGGTTCCCCCCGGCAGCGAACGTGAGCTGCGGGTTCGAGGCGGCCAGCGAGACCGCGAGCGTCGTCGGCGCCCCGTTGTTCGTGATGGTGACGGTGACATCCGTTGGAGCTCGACCGACGAGCGTCGACGCGAAGTTCGCGGGTACCGGGCTGATCGTCAGGCTCGACGCTCCGATGCCATTACAACCGAGCTGGACGGAGTGTGTGCCCGCCATCGAGCTGAACGTCAGCGCGCCGGTGATCGGGCCGAGCGTCTGCGGTGTGCAGCTGACGGCGTAGCTAGCCTGCGCGCCGACGGCGAGCGCCTGGCTCGCGAACACCGATCCGCCGGTCGAAGCGACACTGAAGTTCGAGCCGTTGCTGTTCGACCCGTTCACGGTCATCGCGGTGGCACCGATGTTCTTGATCGTGACGGTGGTCGAGCTGCTCGTGCTGCCGACCGGGTGATCGCTGAACTGGATCTGCGGTGGCGTGACCGAGAGGGCGTAGGTCGCGGCGATGCCGGTCGCGTTCAGCGTGATCTTCCGAGTCGCAGCCGGACCGCCGCCCGTCGGCACGTAGTTGACCGTCAACGCGCAGCTGGCTGCGCCGGCTCCCTGGGGATGGAACGCGACATCGAACGAGTACGTGACCGGAACACATGCGCCCTCTCCGTAGCCCGAGCCACCGAACCCGGCACTGCAGTACACCCGCTCGCCGACGCCGGCATTGGCCGGGATCAGCTCGAAGTCGGAGCCACAGCTTTTGATGATCGAGGTGATCGTGTCGTCGCTGGTCGCGTCCTGCGGTCGTAGGGTGATCGTCGTCGTCGCCGACCCGCCGATCGTCGCGCTGCCGACGAAGACCGGATCGACGTCGGTCTCGATCACTGCCTGGCGCGAGGTCGAGAGCTTGGCGTCGCCGAAGCACGCCGCGATCACGATCGCTCCGAGAACCACGGCTCCGCCCGCCACCCGTCTTGTGTTGCGCACACCCTAGGATCGCCGCCGATCGCGTCGGCGTCAATTCACCTCGCGCGCTCGACGCGTACGAGCCACGCCTACATCGTGTCACGTCGGGCCGTGGCGATCTGCGCGCCGAGCGCGGCGTCCCACATCAGCGGCGAACCATCCACGAATGGCTGCATGGCGACGGCACGCCGGAGTGCGTCACGTGAATCGACGATCCCGTCACCGTCGTTCGGGAGCGCCTTGATGGTCGCGTCGAGCCCATCGTTCAGGTTGGCGGCTGCGTCGAGCGACTTCGCGCGGAGCAGCGGGAATGCACTCACCGTGTTCTTCGTCTTCGCCTCGAGGATCGCATTCGAGTCGTTGCAGACGCCGACGAAGCCGTAGCCATCGGCCGGCATCCCGGCGGCAACGGTGGTGCGCTCGATGCGCGTCCGTCGCAGATACGTGGCTGCCGCATCGAGGGTCGACAGCAGATACTCCGCGTCGGCGCCGGCGCCGGAGATCGTGACGTCGCTCTGGGTCGTCATGCCCGACCACGCCGGGCGCTGAGACGTCTGGCCGAAGAACCCGGCTCCGGAGACACCGAGATAGAACGTGATCTTCGTGTTCACGTTCGGGCCGCTGATGTCCCACGCATGGTGGCTGTGTCCGACGGGGATCGTGAAGGACTCCCCGCTCGACAGCCGGATGCCCGTATCGATCCACACCGGCCAGATCAGGTCCGCGTTGTCGCCGACCGTGGCCGACAGGAAGTTGGCGTACATGCGTTCGTTGCGAACCTGAACGGTGTGACCACTCTCGATCAGAGCCGCGAACAGCTCATGCGGCGTCTTGATCGTCTTGCCCCGGAACGTGACCTGCGAGCCGTTCTGCGCCGCAAGCGAGGTCAGGACCTGCGCCAGCGGATCGGCATGCGAGAACTGACAAGGCGACAGAACACGGCTCGGGAAGTGGCCGTAGCCGACACCGGGGAGCCGAGCGTCGAGTGCGGACGGAAGCGTGCGCTCCGGCTTGCACTCGCCGAGCAGCACCGCGAGATCGCCGGTGACGATCTTGTCGGGCTCGGGAGGATCGGCGGCGATCTGCCCGAGCGCGGGACGCAGGAGCGCCACCTGCGCGAGAGGGATCGTCGGGAACCGCTCGAGTCCGGTGAGCTGCGGGTCGGCGAGGATCGCGTCGAGCTGCGCGCCGAGGGCAGCCGCGGCAGCCGGGCTGTGCACGAGCGCGGCGAGCTCGGCCTTCGCCATCTCGGCGAACGCTCCACCGCTCTGCTGCTGCAGTCCGCGGACGAACGTCTTCTGGTCGATTCCGGGTCGCGTGCATCGAGCGGTGCACGCGATGTCGAGGGTCAGCGAGCCTTCGGCCGCGGCGCCTTCGCCGAGCGAACCATACGTGCCAGCGAGGATCCGGTAGACGCCCGGCTGGGTGAGCGAGAGATCGAGCTTTGCGTTGCTGCCATGGCCGGCATCATCGTCTTCCGCGATCACGGTACCGCTGCCGATCGCGACCCGATCTCCGTCACTCGCGAGAGGACCCTCGACGATCAGGTATCCATCCGCGCCATTCTTGCCCTTGAGGTCGATGGCGAGCTTCATCCCGCCGTACGACTCGACGCGAAATGCCGGCACCCGATGGTCGAGTGCAATGTCGACGCTGCCACCGACCGGTGCAGCACCGGCTTCGATGAGGTCGAACGCGCCGTCTCCCTTGCCGGGAGTCCACGAGCCGGGGGATTTATCATCCTCGGTAGCGCAGGCTCCAAGAGTGGAGACACCGACGGCGACGAGAGAGCCAAGGAAGCGGCGGAGGCGCATGTAACAAGCGTGTGCACCTGATGTGCCCGGCGGGTCCCACGCGTGATCAACCCGTTGGCGTGCCCCCGGCAACTCGGGTGGCCGGCTAGCGAGGCTAATCGACCATGGTCTCGTCGTCGCCGCCGAGCATCGCGTCGAGCAGCGGTCGATAACGCTGGACAAGGTAGCTGTGAATTCGCGGGACCAGCGCCGCGGCGAGTGCCGAGCCGCCGTAGCGCAGCTCGCGATATCGATCGGCGTCGATCACCGCAGCGATCGTCGGCTCGCGCGCGACGAACGAGAACGGCTGGCGTCCACCGTCGATCACCGCGAGCACGCCCGGCATATCGCCAGCGCCCGCCTCGACGAGCGGGGTGCCGTCGGCCGCCGTGACGTCAACGGTTCCTTGCGTGACGATCAGGAACCGGTGACTCGGCTCGCCGGCGCGCACGACGACGGTGCCGGCCGGAAACTCCCAGAGCAATGCACGGAGCCTGCTGGATTCCGGGAGGTCGAGGCCATCGAGAAATGCGGTCGCCGGCCCCAGGACCCGCGCCTCGGTCCAGGCCGCAGTCTCGGCGGAGCTGATCGCGCCCCAGCGCTGCTCCAGGAGGTTGCGCATGAGCTGCATCTCGGACCGGGCGATCTGATCGAGAAACGCGAACGCACCGGCGCTGGTCTCGCGTCGCAGCTGTTCGATCCCCGCACGATCGAAGCACCAGCCGGAGATCTGGGAGTGCGCGACGTACGTCAGGTGTGACGGTCCGCCGTCGAGGATCGACATCTCTCCGATCAACGTGCCCGCACGCGAGCGCGTGACGTGACGACCCTCACGGGATCCGATCACCTCGCCATCGGTCACCAAAAACATTCCGAAGGCGGGCTCCGTCTCGCGCGCGAGCACGTCGCCCTTCGCGGCCGAGAACGGGCGTGCGGTGACCCGGATCTCTTCGAGCAGACACGGATCGAGCGATGCGAAGATCGAACAGTCACGGAGCGCGTCGAGAAACGACCGCCGCGTGCGCGGGCGGGGCTTGGAGCCCGAGCCATGCACACTCGCGAGCGTCGCGACCAGGTCGTTGCCCACCTCGAGCCCGGTGGCGAGCGCCTGTTCGTGAACGTGAGGTACGCGCAGCCACGCGCCGGCGAACCAGGTGTTCGCGCTGCCTTGAAGCTGGCCGAGTCGCCGGGTCGTGACATCCTGTGGCCGCGACAGCGCCGGGTGGACGAAGAACCGGTTCGCGATCACGTCGCGCGGTGCGCGGTGTGGGTTGATCGTGACGAACACGTCGGGCCGCGGGCGAAGCGTGATCGTGGGCCTGGTCTCCGGCTGATTGCGCTCCCCGATCACGTAGTTGGTCGCGGCGATCAGCATCGGGTCGCTGCACACGTACTCGGCATCACGGTGCACGGCGACGCGCGACCGCTGCCACTGGAACGCGCCGAGCAGTGCGGCTTCATCGACGCTCGGATCCTCGAGCATCGAGCGGATCGCGTGGGGATCTGTCGCGAACACGATGTGATCGAACCAGTGGGATTCGTGGACGCCTTCGCTGGTCTCGATCCGGATCCGGACGCCGCGTGGACGCCGGGATACGCCGACGATGCGTGCACCGAGTCGCAGGGTTCCCTTGTGCTGCTCGAACCAGATGTGGAACGCAGCAGGCCACGAGTGCATCCCGTGCTCGACGACGAGCCGCTCCGCAGGGCCCGTGCCGACGAGACCCTCCATCTGCCAGTAGGCGACCAGCGGGCGAATGAAGTAGTCCTCCGGATCGCGATCGGGCATCGGGAACGCGCCGCCTGCCCGGGGATTGAAGAAGCTCTTGCGGAAGTCCGGCCCGTAGTCGTACTCGTCGAGGTACTGCCTCGCCGACCACTCCGAGAACCGTGCCTCGGCGGTGACCTCCGCGCACGTCGTCTCGAACAGATCGATCTCGTCGAAGAATCGGTGCTCGTCGCCGATCCCGTCGATGACGCGGCGGCCGCCCTTCGTGGTCCACACCGGGTGGCCATCGATCGTCGTGCACGTTGCGTCGTGGACGACAGGCTCGAGCGTCAAGCCAAGCGTCGCCATGAACGCGCGGGCCTCGTGGGAGGTCGCGCCGTTGAAGTGACTGACGCCCGCGTCCACGAGCACGCTGGCCTTGCCGTGCGGGACCGGAATCGCGAAGCAGTGGCCACCGAGCCGCTGGAGCTCGTCGAACAGTGTGACGTCGAGCCCCGCATCGACGAGGACCTTGGCGCACGCCATGCCCGCCGCTCCACCACCCGCGATCGCAACGCGCGTCATCCGACCCTGAAGATACGCTCAGAGCGTGAAGATCGCAGCGCCCCAGGTGAAGCCGGAGCCGAACACGCTGGCGAGGATGCGGTCGCCCTTCTTGACCTTGCCCTGCTGGCGCCAATGATCGATCGTCAGCGGCACGGTCGCCGCCGTGGTGTTGCCGTAGAACTGGATCGTGTTGAGGACCTTCTCGGCCGGGATCTTCGCGACCTCGACGACCTTCTCGTTGATCCGCAAGTTCGCCTGGTGCGGGACGAACCACTGGATGTCGTCCCAGCTGAGGCCCGTCTTCGCGAGCGCCGACTGCGTCGACATCACCATACCGCGCACCGCATTGAGGAAGACCCGCTTGCCGTCCATCTGCGGATACATGTCCTTGTTGGTCTCGCGATCCTTCGGGTTGTAGTCGACGTACGGACGGCGCGAGATGTCGAAGATCTTGAGGTAGAGGTCCATCGCACCGTTACCGTCGGCGTGCGCTGACGTGTACATCACCCCCGAGCGCTGATCATCGGACTCCACCGGGCCGAGGATCATGGCGCCGGCGCCGTCACCGAACAGCACCATCACGTCGCGCCCGCGCGTCGTGTAGTCGAGCGAGTGACTGTGCAGCTCTGCGCCGATCAGCAGGATCCGCTTGTACATGCCGGTCCGGATGAACGCGTCTGCCATCTGGAGGCCGTAGACGAAGCCCGAGCACTGCTGGCGGATGTCGAAGCACGCGCAGCTGGTCTTCTCTGCGATGCCGAGCTTCTTCTGGAGGACCACCGCCGTGCCGGGGAAGTGAAAGTCCGGAGACAGCGTGCCGAAGATGATGCAGTCGATCTCGGTCGGCTCGATGTTCGCGTCGGTCAGCGCCCGCTTCGCGGCATGGAGTGCGAGATCGCTGGTCGCCCACTGACCGTCATTCGGGACGTACCGCCGCTCCTTGATCCCGGTGCGCTTCTGGATCCATTCGTCGGTGGTCTCGGTCTGGACCGTCTCCTGCCGCACGTGCTGATCGTCCAGGTACGCCAGCTCTTCGTTGGTGACGACCCGCTCGGGGACGTAGCTGCCGAGTCCGAGGATCTTCGTGCGGATCATCCAGCTTGGATACCTAGCCCCCGTCTCGACGACAAGGGCCGCAGCCAAGTCTGGCGTTAGATGCCGCGATGCGGCACGTTCTAGCGGTGCGCCGCGTGGTTCTCGTCGCAGTCGCGATCGGCCTCGCCGCGTGGGGACGGCCCCCGCGTGCCACGCCGCGCGCGCTCCCAGGCTGGCAGCTCTACGACCGCTACTGCGTGGCGTGCCACGGTAGCTCGGGGGACGGCCTGGGGCCCGCTGCGCCATTCACCTGGGGACGACCGCGCGCGCTCACGAGTGGCGAGTTTCACTGGCGTTCGACCCCGGTCGGAAAGCCACCCACCGACGACGATCTGCGTCTGACCCTGCGCCACGGCGCGATCGGAACGTCGATGCCGGGCTTCGCCGGTGTGCTCACCGACCACGAGATCGACGAGCTCCTCGCGATCATCAAGGCGTTTGCTCCCGCAGCAGCACCTGGTTCGCCGGTCCAGCTCGCAGCTCCACCGGCGGCGAATGCGGAGCGCGGCGCCGCACTGTGGGCCCAGCTCGGATGCGTCGCATGTCACGGCGCCTCCGGTGAGGGTGCCAAGGCGCTGTCTCCACCTCCGTATGATCTGCGCGCGTTCCCGATCCGCCGCCCGCGTGAGACCGACGATCACGCCGCGCGTCGCGCCGCGACAGCGATGTCGATCGCGACCGGGCTGACCGGTACGGCGATGCCTGGTTACGCCGGCAGCGTGCCCGATGCCGATCTCTGGGCACTCGCCGATCACGTGCTTGCGCTCGGCGCACGCGCGACGCGCAAGGATCGCAGCCAGCTCGATCCCGCGGAGATCGCCGCGGATCGCACCGCACGGATCGTCGTCGGGACGTGGCCGGCGCGCGGCGAGGACGCGATCGTGTTCGGCGCGCCTGTTGCGCCGCAGGGTCCCGTGCCGCCGAGCCTCGCGCCCGCGCAGGCGTCGCTGTCCGCGCAGCAGTGCGCACGCTGTCACGCGAAGCAGTACCGCGAGTGGCAGGGCTCGATCCATGCGGCCGCGGCCTCGCCCGGTCTGATCGCGCAGCTCGATTACTCGCTCGGCGCTGTACAAGGCGAGTCGTGCCAGCGCTGCCACGATCCGCTTGCCGAGCAGCGCACGGATCGCTCGCTCCGCAGCGAAGGCATCTCCTGCGCGGGCTGTCACGTTCGCAGCTGGGAGCGACACGGACCGCCCGATGTCTCGCCGTCACTGTTGCCGCTCGCCAGCTATCCGCTGAAGACGCTCGAGATCTACGAGCGCGGTGACTTCTGCATGCCGTGCCATCAGCTACCGCCACGCACCGCGGTCAATGGCAAGCCACTGCTCAACACGTACAAGGAATGGCTCGAGGGGCCGTACATGCGACGTGGTGTGCAGTGCCAGCACTGCCACATGCCGAACCGCGAGCACACGGTTCTGGGCATTCACGATCGCGCGACGTTCCGTCAGGGCTACGAGCTGGCCGCCGACGCCTTCCGTAAAGGCGGCGCGCTCAGCGTCCTCGCGGAGCTGACGAACGTCGGTGCCGGGCACTACCTTCCTACGACGCCGACACCGGTGGTCTGGTTGCGAGTCGAGCTACTCGATGACCGCGGCGCGGTGATCGAGGGCGCGAGCGCCGAGCTGCGGATCGGACGCGATATCTACTTCGACACGGCGTGGCACGAGCGCGCCGACACGCGTATCCCCCCGGGCGAGCGAGCGGTGCTTGCCCGCGCGTGGCGAGGAGGGAGGACCGGGGCAGCTACCGCGGCGCGGATCACCGTCGAGGTTCACCCGGATAGTTATTACGAGGGGCTCTATGCCGTGCGCTTGCGCGGGAAGCTCGCGCCCGAGGCGCGTGCGCTCAACGAGCAGGCCTTGGCTCGAGCGCGCAGCACGCACTACATCGCCGAGCAGCGGACCATCCCGGTACGCTAGACTGGAGACAGATGATCCTCGCGTGCCCCGCGTGCGACAGCCGTTACGACGTCACCGGTCACGACGTCGGTCAGAAGTTTCGCTGTCGGTGCGGCGAGGTTGTCACACTGAAGGCGAACATGCAGGCCGGCATGCTCGCGTGCCCGCATTGTGGAGCGGGCGTCGCGACCTCGGCAAAGACCTGCGATCACTGCTCGTCCCACCTCTTGCTGAAGGCCTGCCCGCGCTGTCTGTCGCGCGTGTTCCACGGTCACAAGCACTGCCCCGATTGCGGTGCCGAGCTCGGCGTCGCGGCGATCAGCGACGTCAACCCGGAACGCGCGTGTCCACGCTGCCCCAACCCGCTCCACGCGCGCCGCATCGGGGACATCGTGATCGACGAGTGCGCGACCTGTCACGGGATCTTTCTCGACCACGTCGCCGTGCAACGCGTGGTCACCGATCGCCAGCAATCGCGTGCCGACGCGATCCTCGGCATGCTGCCACCTTCCGAGACTCAGCAGACCATCCCGGCGGGTGGCAAGATGTACGTGAAGTGCCCGGTCTGCACGACGATGATGAACCGCAAGCTGTTCAGTGCTGGCTCTGGCGTGATCATCGACGTCTGTCGCGCTCACGGTGCCTTCTTCGACGTCGGCGAGCTTCCCAAAATCATCTCGTTCGTGATGAATGGCGGGCTCGAGCAGGCGCAGAAGAAAGAGATCTCCCGGATGAGGGACGAGGCGAAGCGCGAGAAACAGGACGCTCAGTTCGCCAGCATGATGGCGACACGATCGTCCTCCGGCGATCAGCTCGGATTCGCAGCCACACACACGGCCGGCGGAGCATTCGTCGACCTTCTGTTCGCGCTCTGGCGCTGATAGCCTGCGGCTATCACAGCCATTGATATTGCGTCATTTTTCTATCGCCGGGGCGACCCCAGAGTGAGGGCATGTACAAGACACCAAGCCAACTGCCCGAAGCTGCCCGCGCGAGGGTCGCGACCACACTCAATGAGCGCCTGGCTGATGGGCTCGACCTCCACAGTCAAATCAAGGTTGCGCACTGGAACATTCGCGGTCCCCAGTTTCCCTCGCTGCATCCGCTGTTCGAAGAGTTTGCGACCCAGCTCGCACTACGTAACGACGAGATCGCGGAGCGGGCCGTGACGCTCGGCGGCCACGCGACCGGGACCGCTCGTCAGGTCGCGAAGAGCTCGCGGATCCCGGAGTATCCTGCCGAGACCTCGCGCGACCTCGACCATGTTCAGGCGCTCGCCGATCGGATCGATGTCTACCTCGAAGGAGTGCGGATCTCTCGTGGCATCGCCGAACAGCACGGCGATATCGGAACGTCCGACCTGCTGAACGCGCTGCTGACCGAGTTCGAGAAGAACGCCTGGTTCCTCCGGGCGACGCTCGCGTAGAGCCGAGGCCCGTTAGGCGAACGTGATATTCTCGCGGGAGTGTCGACGAAGAGCCCACCGTTCACCCGCCAGGACGCGATCCGCGAGCTCGATCGCCACGGGATCCGGGGCGCGCACACCTATCTGATCGATGTCCTCCCGCTGATCGAGATGATGTGGGCAGATGGCATCGTGCAGACAGTCGAGCGCGACCTGCTCGAGAAGTTCTTGCGGAACCACGTCGACAACCTGAATGCGCTCGTCGGCTATTCGGCAATCCACTACGATGATAGCGCCAGCTTCGTCGAGCGGTTCCTGTCCGAGCGGCCCTCGGCCGAGATGCTCGGCGTGCTGCGCAAGCTGATCCCGACGGTCGGCCTGCGCTCCACCGACGTGAAGCGCAACACCCAGCAGCGGCGGGCGATCGTGCGCTGGTGCCTCGACATCGGCGCCGCGTGCGTCACCGACTACCCGTACGGCGATCACGACCGGTTTTCGGAGGCCGAGAAGGCGTGCTTCGAAGAGATCGTTGCGTCGCTGGGCGACGACTAGACCCAATGCTGGTCAGTTAAGGTCGTTCGTGCACGTGCACGTGTCACGTGGCACGTCCACGTCCACGAACAGGCAACCGGGCCGAGACGCAGCCGATAGGTGCGGCATGCTCGACTACGAGAGGCTCGA
>JACCQV010001018.1 GCA_013813945.1 Deltaproteobacteria bacterium
GTGACTGCACGTCGCACCAACGGCGTGGATCACGCCGGCGTCGCGAACGAGGACCACAGCCTCACCATCGACGTGACCGAGCAGCGGAGCGCCCTCGCGGAGCTCGCCGTCGACGACGCCTATCTTCAGATCCGGACCAGTGAGCTCGGCAGGCGTTCCCATGTCTCAACCCCTACGGTTCGTGGTGCGCAAGCTCTTCGATCGCGGCCTTGATGTCGGCTCGCTGCGGAACGCTCGCCATCTCGAGGTTGTCGGCGAGGCCGATGCCCGGGATGTGCGCACCGGCGAGGAGCTTCGGTGGTGCGTGGAGCTCGTAGAACAGCTCCTCGGTGATCCGCCGGAGCAGGTGCTCACCGAAGTTCGTGATCTCGGTGTCCTCGTTGACGCACAGCACGCGGTTCGTCTTGCGAACACTCGCCTTGATCGCGTCCCAGTCGTAGGGATGCAACGAGCGCAGGTCGATGACCTCGGTGTCGACGCCCTCTCCGGCCAGCTCCTCGGCGGCCGCGAGCGACATCTGCACGTTGCGGCCATAGGTGAGCACGGTGACGTCGGTGCCCTCGCGCGCGATCCGGGCCTTGCCGATCGGGATGTACAGCTCCTCGAGCTCCGGCCACTTCGGCTTCCATGCCGAACGATCGCCGAGCGGAGCGTCGATCATCTGGGACAGCGTCTTGTCGTCGGCAGGCTCACCGCCAAGCTCCTCGCCGGGCTGGTTCTTGATCCGGAGGAGCGCCTTCGGCATCAGGTACATGACCGGGTTGGGATCGATGATCGCCGAGAGCATGAGGCCAAACGCGTCACGCGGTGTCGACGGCATGACGATCTTCCAGCCCGGGATGCGCGTCGCCATCCCATCGAAGGAGTGCGAGTGGTAGATGCTGCCGCGAATGCCGGCTCCGACCGGGGTCATCACCACGAGCGGGACGTTCCAGTCGCCACCGCTCGACCAGTACGTGTTGCCGGCGATCTTGAGCAGATCGATCGTGTTGAAGGCGTAGTCGCAGAACTGGATCTCGGCGACCGGCCGGCGCCCCGCGAGGGCGAGTCCGATCGCCATGCCGACGATGCCGCGCTCGTCGAGGGGGGTGTTCCACGCGGTCTCGAGGCCCTGGGTTCCGGTGAATACGCCACCGAGCGGAGGTCCGACGTCCTCGCCGAAGATATCGGTGACACCGAGCTTCGACTCTCCGACATGGAGCGCCATGCGGATCGCCTGGATCATCGTCGCCATCTCAGGTCTCTCCGCCGACGAGATTCTTGTCCGCGAAGACGTGCTCCCAGATCGACTCGGGCGTCGGCGGCGCCTCCTCCTTCACGCGCGTGCTCGCCTCACCGAGCTCGCGGGTGTACTTCTTGCGGAGCTCTTCGATCTGGCCACGCGTCATGAGCTGACGCTCCTCGAGCGTGGTCTCGAACTTCTGCAGGCAATCGATCTCGTCCTTCGCGAGATTGGCGCCGCTCGCGGACGAGTGCCCACGCAGCCGCGAGACCATCGCCTCGAGCAAGTACGGCTTGCGCTCGGTGCGCACGTAGTCGAGCGCGCGCTGGATCGCGATGTAGCTCGCCTCGGGATCATTGCCATCGACCACCGCCGTCGGCATGCCGAACGCCTTGCCACGCTCCGAGATCTGATCGTAGCCATGCTGCCCGGCATAGGGCGTCGAGATGCCGTACCGGTTGTTGGTGACGATCATCAGCATCGGCAGCTCCTGGCCTTTGCGCGAGCTCCAGATCAGCGCCGTGGCAAAGTCCCCCTCGGCCGTGCCGGCGTCACCGCCCTGGACGATCGTGATGCCCTTTGCGCCGGTGCCGGCACGCTGCGCTCTCGCGGTACCGATCGCGATCGAGAACTGGACCTCGATCGGCGAGCTGACCGGCACGACGTTCCACTTGCGGACCGAGAAGTGGCCCGCGAAGTTTCGTCCCTTGGAGTAGGGATCGCTCGCGACGTTCTTCATCTGCCGCAGCGAGTCGACTGGATCCGCGCCCATCGCGAGCAAGGTCCCGCTGGACCGGTAGTGGAGATGCAGATAGTCGTGGTCGATTCCGGAGCCCTTGTCGACGAGGAACCCGAGCGGGACGTTGAACGCCTCTTCACCCGGGCCGCCGATCCAGAAGTACCCGTCGCCCTGCTTGTACATCGTGATCAAGCGCTCCTCGAGGAGCCTCGATCGCAACATCACGTCATAGAGCTGAAGGCACTGCGCGGCAGGCAGGCGCCCTGCCGTGGCTGGACGAATGGGCGTTGGAGAGCTGGAGCTCATACGACCTCCACGTCTTACCGCAATTTCCACCCGATGCGCGACGCTCTGCCCGCCTAGCGCCAATGCTGGTCAGTTAAGGTCGTTCGTGCACGTGCACGTGTCACGTGGCACGTCCACGTCCACGAACAGGCAACCGGGCCGAGACGCAGCCGATAGGTGCGGCATGCTCGACTACGAGAGGCTCGA
>JACCQV010001019.1 GCA_013813945.1 Deltaproteobacteria bacterium
GCCCCGGGTAGAGCTCGAGCTTGGTCCAGCACGCCGCGAGCGCACCGGCGGGATCGTCGGCGCGATCGAGCCGGAGCGCCGCGGTCGCCGCGACCTCCTCCGGACCGCTCTCGGCCGTGAGCGCTGCGGTTCGCAGCTCGACGACGCGTGTCCAGTTACCGAGCGCGGTGTGCGCGAGGGTGGCGAGCTCGACGACGAGCTCTCGCCACGCCGGCAGGAGCTCCGCGGCGAGCAGTCGATCCACGATCGCTGCCGCGCGATCCGGACGGCTCTGTCGCCACAGCCACGCCTCGGCCAGCTCGATCGCGAGCGCGCCTCGATCGTGGCCGATCCGCTGCTCCGCTCCCACGAGCGCCTCGACGGTGCCGTTGACCAGTGCTGCAGCGAGTCGCATCCTGGATGCGAGCGGGTGTGTGTCCGCGAGCTCGAGGAAGCGCATCGCCTCGTCGGTCTGGTGCAGTGCGTCCCAGCTCGCGAGCGCCGTGCGCACGTTGAGATCGGCGAGCCGCCCATCGGCATCGTCGCCGGTGAGCAACGCTTCGCCCTCACTCGCGACGAGCCCGAGCATGCGCTCGACCAGGATCCCCGCGTCAGGCGCCTCGAGGTTGCGCGTGTCGTCGGGCTGCTCGTCGGGGTGTGCCACTGCTTGCACGATGTCCGTCTTCGCCGGTGCCGGCGCGATCGGCACGCGCGGAATCGGCGGCGGCTTGGTCGCCGTACGTCGGATCGGAGGCGGCTCCGCCATGCGACTGGCGATCGTACCAGGGCGGCCGCAAAAGGGGCCAGCTCGGGCCGGTTTGGGCGTGATACGCTCGCCGCCGATGAGACCGCGCCGGGCGATCTGCGTCAGCCGTGACGAAGGCGTTCGCCGGGTCGTCGGCGAGGCCCTGGCTACCGCGGGGCTCAGCGTCCAGCACGAGAGCTCGATCCCCGACGACACCGGCGAGGTAGCCCTGGTCGTCGTCGACCGGGCGACGCGCCAGGCTGCCGGCAGCGCCCTGTGTGCGATCTCGGCCCCTGTCGTGGTCGTCGGTGATGACCTCGACGACGACGGCCTGATCACCCTGATGGTGGACGCGCCCGTCAGCCACCTGGTCCGCGATCCCCGGGACCGCGACCTCGGCATCACCTCCGAAAAGCTCGCGAGCGGCGACGTCTTTGGCCTCGAGAAATATCTCCCGCCCGGCACCAAGGTCGGCGAACGCGTGATCCGCTCCGAACTCGAGAAGCATCACGCGATCGACGAGGTCGTCGCCTGGGCCGAGGCGATCGGCGCTCGCGCGCCCGTGATCCACCGCCTCACCTCGGTCGTCGACGAGCTGTTGATGAACGCCCTGCGGGACTGCGCCGACGGCGCCTGCCGCGCGATCCTGCGCTGGGCCAGCGACGAGACGACGCTCGCGATCTCCGTGGGCGATCCGCTGGGTGCACTCGAACAGCGCGACGTGATCGATCACGTCCGGCGCGCCCGCAACGAGCGCGGTCGGCCGCAGCCGCTCAGCGAGTCGGAAGGCGCCGGGCTCGGTCTGTACCTCGTCCTCGCGAATGTCGCCTCGCTGATCGTGAACGTCGCCCCGGGCCGCGAGACCGAGGTCGTCTGCCTCTTCGATCTCGCCGCTTCGGGCCACAAAGGCGCCATCCCCTCGGGGGTCCGCTCGCTCCACGTGTTCGCCGCCTCCTGAGATCAGCCTGCCACGGCATCTATCGGGCGAGCCTGTTCTCGATCGCACGGAGGAGCGTCGCGATCGCCGCAGGCTTTCGGATCACCGCCAACCCGGCTGTCTCGGCCTCGGTGGCGACATTCGCGGCGCCGGTAATCGCCACGACGGGGACATCGGCAAGCTGGGGATCTAGCAGCTGTGCAGCCCGAAACTCGAGGCCATTCATGCCTGGCATCATCAGGTCGAGCAGGATTAGGGATGGTCGATGCCCTCCGTGTAGCTTCGCGAGCGCCTCCGCTCCGTCGCCGGCGACAGCTCGTGTGAAGCGGTCGAGAGGAAGTCGTCCCGGATCTGGATGGCCTGGTGAAGAGCGTCCTCAATGCTCTTGCGTTGCGTGACATCGCGAAAGCTCCAGACTCGCCCGACGACGCGGCCTTCCAGTCGTTGCGGCTTCGAGACGCGCTCGAAGTACCGGCCGTCCTTGAAGTGGATGACATCGAAGCTCTCGCGCTCCGCGTCTGCATACAGGTCGCGAACACGGTCCATGAATGCGAGTGGATCCTGCAGCTGCTCGATGACCAGTTGGAGCAACCGCTCGTCGTCGCCAGCCTCGAGCACCGCGGCCGGGATCTGCCACATCTCGGAGAACTGCCGGTTGTGGAGCGTCACTCGGCCACCGCGATCGACCACGAGAATGCCGTCCGCGGTCGAGTCGATCGCTGCCCGGAGAAGGGACTCCGAGCGCAGTGGCTCGGTGACGTCAACCGATAGGCCGACTACACCAACGATCCGATCACCCTCGCGCTCGGGTAAGACACGCACCTCGATCCAGGCGTCTCCGACCGGAGCTACGGCGCGAGCCACCTCACCGCCGAACGCTCGTTCGACGGCGTGCAGCAACCAGGGCACCGCCTGATAGGCGTCGCTGTACGAGCAACCGACAAGGTCGACGGCCGTCGCGCTTGCCGGTATGGGTGCTTGGCCGGCCGAGTAAGCAATGATCCCGTTCGCGCCGATCGTGAACAGCACGACCGGTACGGAGTCGGGCAGAACCTCGAGGGAATGCACCAACCTACCGTCGACCGTATTCTGGCGGGGGACCGCCATCCTCTCCTCCTCCATCGCTGTCGCTGTCGCCGTCGCGCATCATGGTCTGACCCCGAGCGATGCTTCCGCGACCGGCACCGTGAAGACGAAGGTACAGCCTTTGCCGACCTCGCTCGCGACGCTGATCTGCCCGCCATGGGCCTCTACGATTCGCTTGCTGATGTAGAGCCCTAGACCGGATCCTCCGCTCCTGGTTCTTTCTGTGTGCCAGTAGCGCTCAAACACCAGGCCCTGTTCTGCTTCCGGAATCCCGGGACCCGTGTCGGTGACGAAGAACCTCACGAAGCCGCCCACGACCTCGAACCCGAGCGTGACCGTCCCGTGCGGACCCACGAACTTGAGCGCATTGTCGAGAAGGTTATTGAGAACCTGCACCAGGCGAGGCTGATCGCCCAGAATGTTGGGACGCACCTGCGGCACGCCGGTGGCGATCAGGGTGACGGTTTTCCGATTCGCCATGGAGAGGTACGCCTCCAACGAAGCCGTGATGACGTCGGCTGGGTCGTGAGGGCGACTGTCCACGGCGAGCGTTCCGGAATCCATGCTGGCGATGTCGAGAAGGTCGATGGCCCATCGCTCCATGAGCTTGCAGGACTTGATGATCTGATCGGCTAAACTTTGGGAGAGGACCAGGTTGTCGGGCGGCGTCTCGGCCAGGAGCTCGGCCTTCAGTCCGATGGCGCTCAGATAGTTGCGGAGGTCGTGGCTGAGCATCGCCAGAACGTCATCCCGGTTCCGGGTGACGAAGTCGACTCGGGTACGCTCCTCCTGGAGCGCATCATCCGTCGCGTGACGCTCCGATACGAGCGCTTCCAGGAAGTCACGCTTGCGCTGTTCCCGATCTCGCTGGGTCAGCTCGTCGACTCGCCTACGCTCCGATTCGAGGGCCAGCTCGGCCTGCTCGGACAGCTGCTGCACCGCAGCCTGAGCATTCGATCGGGCGCGTGAGTGTGCTTCTTCGACCCGCTCGATCGTCTCTTGCTCGGCAGTCGGGCCGGGCTCGAAACCTGGTTCCGGGATCGGATCACGTGGGTTCTCCGCGGACAGCACGGCTCCATTCAGCGCCTCTGGCAGCTCCTCTGGCAGCTCCTCCAGCTGGTCATGTGCCGCATCCCCTGCAGCCACTATCTTCGCATCGATGTCGCTGCGGCTCTTGTGGAGCTTCTCATCCACTCGCTGTTCACCTCGGGCGAGTCTCTTGCTCAACGCGCGATCCGCGTCCTCGCGTTCGCAGGTCAGGCGCCGGTTCGTCTCTCGGCGGAGCTGCCCAACTCCTCCGATCTCGGTCGTCATGCTTCTCTCGGCCGTCATGCATCCCCCTTTTCACTCCATACGGCGCCCAACGTGCATCACCGCCCAAAAATACATGCAGCGCGTGGTCCGGAGCAGCGTCCGATTTCTGTATCGAAACGTGACGACACCGATGGAACCGCATCCTTCGATAATCTCGTTCGCGTTCCTCGATCGATGGGAACGAGGTCAAGCGCCGCCGTGCTTCTCGTCGCCGCGCCAATCCAAGTCGGCGAGATGGGGCGTCTGCGTCGGACGCGGTGTGCGCGTGGTTGTGCACACGTGTCATGAGCGGCTCAGCTCCGCGCTGATCAGCGATCTGAAGGTGCGCCCGCGGCCTCTACGACGTGCTCGCGATCTCGGGTGATCAGCGTGGCTCCGGCTGGGGTCGTCGGCCTGTTCCCATCTCGCGTCCGTGTCAGCAAGGCGCGAACCCGTCGTGCGTCCGCTCGCCGCAGGTGTTTCGCGTCGTGAGCAGGTTTCTGACCGATCGCCCGGGTTCGGTGGCAAGGTCGCGGGGGCCATGGCAACCTTCAACGCCGTCCTCGCAATTCTCCTCGCATTGTCTTCTGGTTGTGGTGGCGGGTCGGGAACGCCGGGCGACGACTCGCCGGCCGTCGACGCATCAGTCGACACCGCGCTGCCCGACGGCTGGCTCAGCCTCATGGAGGGCGACTGGTCGCTCGCCCCGGGTGAGGAAGGCTACTACAGCGTCTACGTGACGATCCCGCGCGACATCTACATCAAGGCGTTCCGGCCACTGACGCCGCCCGGAACGCATCACACCGTGCTCACCCGGTACGAAGGCGCGACACCGGCCGACGGCATCGTGAAGTGCGGCGTCGGCACGAACGGCCAGAGCATGATCTACGGCTCCGGTGTCGGCGCCCCCGACTTCGTGTTTCCGCCCACCGTCGGCCTCCATCTCGCACAGGGCACGCGGCTGCTGCTCAACCTCCACGTCTACAACGGACTGGACGAACCGATGATCGGTCGCTCCGGCACGCTGTTCCAGGAGACGACGGCCGCCGAGGTCCCGAACCTGGCCGAGCTCGTACTCGCCGGTCCGACGGTGTCGCTCAACGTCCCGACCGGAGTCACCACGCAATCGGGAACCTGCCAGCTGAGCAACGTCACCAGCCAACCGATCAAGGTGTTCGCGCTGTCGCAGCACATGCACAAGCTCGGCACGCGCATGAAGTCGGTGATCACGCGAAGCGGCTCGGCCCCGATCGTGCTCCAGGACATTCCGTACGACTTCGAGAAGCAATCGTTTCAGCTCGTCAGCCCGCACGTCGAGCTGCTGCCGGGCGACAGCCTCAAGACCGAGTGCACCTACAACAACACCACCGGCGCGACCGTCCGGTTCGGTGAGTCCTCCGACGACGAGATGTGCTTCACCGACCTCTTCTATTATCCCGCGCAGGGCGCGAGCTACATCTGCAGCGGGTTCTGACACCATCGCCCACGAGTGTTCGCATGGTGGTCCGATTCGGCCTCGGGTTGATCACGTTGATCGGGGCTGCCATCGTTGGGGCGGTGGCCCTCGATCGTCCGCCCTTGTCGCCGTCGTGGAGATGGATCGCGGCGAGCACCGGTTTGATGGCGTTCTTGCTCGCCGGGCGTAAGCTCTATCGAGACCACTACGGCCCGCCGCCTGCCGAGGTCGTCGCGTACATCGGCGACCACGGCATCTCGCTCGTCTCCGTCGAGGCCGGCAACGGATTCGACGACATGGCGGCGATCAGCAACCTCATCGGCACTGCGCGCATCGTCGCGCTCGGCGAGTCGACACACGGCTCGCGCGAGATCTTCCAGTTGAAGCACCGGATGCTCGAATACCTCGTCTCGCAGCAGGGCTTCACCGTCTTCGCGATCGAGGCGAATCAACCCGAGTGCCGCGCGATCAACCAGTACGTGCTGCACGGCACGGGTAATCCGAAGACGGCGCTCGCGGGGATCCAACTTTGGCCGTGGAAGACTGTAGAGGTGCTCGCGATGATCGAGTGGATGCGCGCGTGGAACGCCGGTCACGATCGGAAGGTGCAGTTTACCGGTTTCGACATGCAGTTTTCCGACCTCGCGTACGAGACGGTCGCATCGTTCGTCACGAACGAGGTGCCTGACCAGGCCACGGCGCTGCTCGCCCCGATCTCCATCCTGGGCGCTGGCACAGCGCGCGCCGTGACTACGTTGCAGAAGGTGTCCGCCAAGGAACGAACGGCCCTGCAGAACGGCCTCGCTGCGCTCGGTCCGGCGCTCGCGTGCGCGGACCCCGACACGCGCCACGACCTGCAGATCATGGAGCAAGCTGCGACGATGTACATGGAGCCAACGCACAGAGACGCGCGCGATCGCGCGATGGCAGAGAACGTCGGATGGCTGCTCGATCACACCAAGGCGCGCATCGTGCTGTGGGCCCATAACTCGCACATCTCGAAGACGGAGCCGCACCTTCGGTCCATGGGCAGTCACCTGCGCGCGAACTACCAGCAGGACTACCGCACTATCGGCTTTGTGTTCGGTGGAGGGTCGTTCCGGGCAGTGGATCTGTCGAAGCCGTCGAGGCCGATCGCCGAGCACACGCTCTGTCCGCCGCCCGAGTCGCACGCGAGCGTAGCGTTCGCAAGGACACGCAAGCCGATCCTCGTTCTCGACCTTCGAGCGCTGCCCAGGGGCGGCACCGTCGCGAGCTGGTTCGCGACACCGCACGCGGTTCGTGAAATCAGCGCTGCGTTCTTGGACGTGAAGGCGGACACCTTCCGGACCGTCCTGCCGGAGCGGTTCGACGCTGTCATCTACCTCGACAAGACGACCAGCTCACGGCCGATCGAGAACTAGATCCAATGCTGGTCAGTTAAGGTCGTTCGTGCACGTGCACGTGTCACGTGGCACGTCCACGTCCACGAACAGGCAACCGGGCCGAGACGCAGCCGATAGGTGCGGCATGCTCGACTACGAGAGGCTCGA
>JACCQV010000703.1 GCA_013813945.1 Deltaproteobacteria bacterium
GCGCGAGGCGAAGGCCGTAGTCGTCCGGTGCACCGGCGATCTCGCCAACGCCGGCGAGGCGCAACACACTCATCAGCCGCGCGACGCCGACCTGCTGGAGCACGTCGACCGCGGCAAAGTTGTACGAGCTCGCGAGCGCCTCGCGATAGCGCACCGGGCCATGCTCGATGCTCGCCGAGGGTGCGAAGTAGTCCGCGGTCGTGTCGCGTGTATCCCACGCGATCGTCGAAGGCGAGGCGCCGCTCTCGATCGCCGCGCCATAGACGAATGGCTTGAGCGCGGAGCCCGGATGACGGCGGCGCGTGGTGATGTTGATCTGTCCTCCCGGCCCGGCCCAATCGACCGAGCCGATCATCACGCGAACCTCGGTCGTGGCCGTATCGAGCACGACGAGGCCCGCCTGATCGAGGTTGCGGCGGTGAAGTGACGCGACCTGCTCGCGAACCCGGGTCTCGAGCAGCCGCTGAAGTCGGAGATCGAGAGTCGTCTGCACCGTGCCGCCTCGGTTGCGAACATCGGCGGGAAGCTGGTCGAGGATCCACCGCGCGAAGTGCGGCGCACGATTCGGACGCGTGGTGTGACCGATCGCGAGTCGCGTCGCTCTCGCAGCCTGGGCGCGGTCCTCCGTGATCACACCGCGCGCTACCAGCATCCCGAGCACGCGATCGCGCCGCCGGATCGCCGCGTCGAGGTGCTTCAGCGGGTCATAGCCGGTAGGTGCACGCGGGATCACGGCGAGCAGCATGGCCTCCGCGTCCGAGAGCCCGCTCGGCGGCTTCGCGAAGTACAGCAGCGATGCGGCGGCGAACCCGTAGGCACCGTTGCCGAAATAGGCGCGGTTCATCCATTGCTCGAGAATCATTCGCTTGTCGACGGCGCGCTCGATGCGCAGCGCGAGCAATGATTCCCGGAGCTTCGCGCGGAGCGTTCGTGGTTCGTTCTCGGTGATCAGCATCCGCGACAGCTGCATCGTCAACGTCGAGCCGCCGAACCGTCCGCCCTGGAGGTCGAGCCAGGCGGCGCGTGCGATGCCGGCGCCATCGACGCCGCCGTGCTGCCAGAAGTTATGGTCCTCGGACTCGATGACGGCGCTCACGGCGATGGCCGGAATCTCACCGAGCTTGGTCCACCGGGTGCGATCCGCACCGATCGCGGGAAACGTCGCGATCTCGTCGCCGCGCACGTCGATCAGCGTCAGCGGCTCGCTGGTCGCGGCCAGCTCCTCCCCGTGGAAAGGCCACGCGAGCACGAGGATGATCGCGATGTGGATCGCGAGAGTTGCTGGCAATAGCACCGCGACTAGCCCCCAGCGGGCATAGCGCCAGATGGAGTGGAGGATTGCGCGGAGGCGGCGCACAGGGGGGGAACGCGGTTCTGGGCTTCGTTATTCGTTGCGCTCACTTCGCGATCGAGACGGCCGCCATGTCGGTGCGACCGCGCACCTCCGGGAAGTACATCGCCTCGATGGTCGCGGGCATCACCCGGAACGCGCCATCGATGGTGGCTCGTGCCTGATACGCCAGCTCGTACGTGCCCTTGTGCATGTCGTCCGCGAACCACAGCACGCGGTCATCGCGCATCTCCTGGTGGTCCCAGGTGATCGCGTTCCAGTAGGCCTGCCGTCGCTGCGCCCACGGATCACCAGAAGCCCGCTGCGAAAGATTCTGGCCGCCCGCCGCGAGCTTCGGATTGACCACCTCGAAGCCCGCAGGGATCGGGTCCACGAGCGCCACCCACTTGCGGCTGTCGTTCGCGGTGATCGTCAGCTTGACCGTGACCATCTCGCCGGCCTTGAACGCTGTCCTCTCGACGCCGGTCGCATCGACGTAGCGCCGTGTGATCGCGAAACCGTTGGACATCGCCTTGCCGTCATCGACACGCGCCTCACGAACCCGGACCCCGATGTGCGCGCCGTTGTCGACCTTGACCTGAATGTTGTCGCCGGCGGTCTCCGCGAGCAGGACTCGCACCATCGCGATCTCCGCGCCCTTGATCTTCTTCGCGTAGACCTGCTTGCCGCCAACGAGCACGGTCGCCGTCGACTCACCGGTCGCTCCACGCCGGCCGTACTCGGCGAGCGCGACCAGCGACCAGAGGTTCTCCTGCGTCGACACCCAGGTTCCGACCTTCGTGCGCTCGCCCTTGAGGCCGGCGACGAGCGGCTCGATCAGGCTCGATGCCGGGTTGACCTCGAGCAGCGCCGCGAGCGTCATCGCCGTGGCACGGACATCCGAGGTCATGTACATCTCGTACTCCTCGCCGGCGAACGTCTCGCGCACGACGGCCTTGCCGTCCTTGACCGCGGTGTTCGCGACGATCAGCTGCTCGAGCTCGCCGACCTGCATCGAATCGGCCTTCGCGAGGTGCAGCGCGCGCAGCAGGAACGCCTGGCCCCACTTCGGTAGACCCGCGCGGATCGCGAACAGGCGTGCGTTGAGGCTCGCATCCGGCTTGCCGCGCAGAGCCATCACGTACGCGGCCATCGCCATGGTCGCGCCATCGCCGTCCGGCTTCATCGTGCCGCTGCCGTTTGCCCAGCTCTGGAGCGCCGCGATGCCGCGATCGAACACCTCGGCGGGAATCTTCTCGCCCGACTTCTCGGCGACCGTGAGCCCCCACAGCGCGTACGCCGCGAGGTGCGGATACGTCTGCGACTGCGGCCACAGCGAGAACAGGCCGTCTGCCTGCTGATGACGGATCACCTTCTGCGTGCCCGCGCGGATGAACTGGTTTGCCTTGGTGCCCTTGAGGCTCGGATCGTCGAGCGTGTTCGCGAGGTCCTTCGCAGCGACGAGCGGGATGAACCGCGACATCGTCTGTTCGAGACAGCCGTACGGATACTCGACGAGCGAGCGCAGCCCGGGGGCGAGATCACCGACACCGCTACGATCCACGGTGATCATCAACGTGCTCTCCTGGCGCAGCACGCCGGCGGAGCTGCCGATGGTGCCCGTCCATACACCTTCCTTGCCGAGCTGGGTCTCGACGAGCAGGCGGTTGTCGATGATCCGGGGCCGCCCGATGGGTAGCGTCACGCGGACCACATCTCTCTCACTCCCCAGCGCGACGCCGAACTCGAAGGATGCGGACGCATTCTCGGACGCCTTCGCCGCGAACCGCACGCGTACCGAGCCGTTCGCGGGCACGGCGATCTGCTTCCTCGTTGCATCGAGTGACGCGCCCGTCGCCTTCGCGGTCACCGTTGCGGTGCCAGTTGCGTCCGTGCGGTTGTGAATGACGACGCCGACGGACGCGGCATCGCCCGACATCAGGAACCGCGGCAGGGCAGGCGCTGCCATCAGCGGCTTGTTGATGGTGAGCCGGAGCTCGCCCGCGCCAAACCGGTCGCCGAGATCCGCGGCGATCGCCATCAGACGGAATGCCGTGAGGTTATCGGGCGCCGTGAACGAGAACGCGATCTCGCCCTTGTCGTCGGTGACGAGCATCGGGGCCCAGTACGCGGACGATACGAACTTGCTGCGCACGCGCTGGCCGCTGTCATCGGAGCCACCATCACCGCCCTCGTCGGGGTCTCCGCTCTCCGGGTCAGCAAGCCGGGCGATGCGATTCCAGTTGGTGCCGGCGTCGACGCCGAGGCCGTACGATGCGTAGAACGTCTTCATCGGATTCGGCGTCTGGTACGCGATCAGCTGGAGCACGCCCTCGTCGGCGGCAGACAGCGAGAC
>JACCQV010000706.1 GCA_013813945.1 Deltaproteobacteria bacterium
AAAACCCCATCAGCATGCGCGCGCTCCTCGAAGCGGGCGTGCACTTCGGACACAACACGGGCCGGTGGAATCCCAAGATGAAGCAGTTCATCTTCGGCGCCCGCAACGGCATCCACATCATCGACCTGCAGCACACGGTGAAGTTGTTCCGCCAGGCCTTCCAGGCCGTGGTCGACACGACCGCCAAGGGCGACACCGTGCTGTTCGTCGGCACCAAGAAGCAGGCGCAGGACGTCATGGTCGAAGAGGCCACGCGCTCTGGCCAGCACTACGTGACGCAGCGCTGGCTCGGCGGCACGCTCACCAACTTCAAGACCGTGAAGGGCTCGCTCGAGCGCCTGCGCGGCCTCGAGAAGATGGAAGAGGATGGCACCCTGTTCGCGCTCACCAAGCGCGAGCAGGTGATGATCCGCCGCGACCGCGACAAGCTGATGAAGTCGCTCGGCGGCATCAAGGGCCTCTCGAAGGTTCCCGGCATGCTGTTCGTGATCGATCCCCACAAGGAGCACATCGCGGTCGACGAGGCTCGGAAGCTCGAGATTCCGGTGGTCGCGATCACCGATACCAACTGCGATCCCGATCGCATCGACTACGTGATCCCGGGCAATGACGACGCGATCCGCGCGATCAAGCTGTTCGCCGGCAAGATCGCCGACGCGGCGATCCTTGGTGCGAAGGTCTACAAGGAGAACGCCCGGACCCGCGGCCAGCAGGAGCGCGAGGATCAGAGCGAGCGTGTCATCCACGTCTCGTCGGGTGGCGATGGTCCGCGCGTCGAGATGTCGACCGGCGGCAGCATGTTCAACCCCGAGGCCTCGGCGTCGCCCGACGAGCCGCAGAAGTAGAGGAGGGTGCCATGGAAGTCACTGCAACCCTGATCAAGGATCTCCGCGAGCGCACCGGCGCTGGCATGGCCGACTGCAAGAAGGCGCTTGTCGAGGTCGGCGGCGACGTCGACAAGGCGATCGACTACCTGCGCACCAAGGGGCTCGCGAAGGCAGCCAAGAAGGCTGGCCGCGAAGCGACCGAGGGCTCTGTCGTCTCGTACATCCACGGCGGCGGCCGCATCGGCGTCCTCGTCGAGATCAACTGCGAGACCGACTTCGTTGCCCGCAACGAAGATTTCCAGGTGTTCAGCCGCGAAGTCGCGCTGCAGATCGCCGCGATGAACCCGATGTTCGTCCGCAAGGACGAGGTCTCGACCGACGTGGTCGAGAAGGAGCGCGCGGTTCTCCTCGCCAAGGCGAAGGAGAGCGGCAAGCCCGAGCCCGTCATCCAGAAGATGGTCGACGGTCAGATCTCGAAGTGGATGAAGGAGATCTGTCTCCTCGACCAGCCGTTCGTGAAGAACCCCGACAAGACCATCGAGCAGGTCCAGTCGGAGCTGGTCGCCAAGATCGGCGAGAACATCAAGATCCGCCGGTTCGTGCGCTTCGAGCTCGGTGAGGGTCTCGAGAAGAAGAAGGGCGACTTCGCCGCTGAAGTCGCCGCGCAAGCCGGCCTGACGTCGTAGCTACGGCGCCGGGCAATCGGCCGGACAGATCAGGTAGTCCTCGACGGCAGAGCAGGTGAGGTCCCCGCAGTGGGGACCGCCGCAGTCCTCACCGAGAGGACACAGCGGTCTGCAGCGGGCCCCACAGTCGGGATCCGCGCAGCCGGGCAGGCCGTCACCGTCCTCGTCGGCGGTGGCCACCTCGCAGCGCTCTGTCGCCTCGAACGTCGTGGAGGACTGCAGCCGCCAGATGTCGTTCGTGGAAGGCTGCCCGCCGATCACCATCATCGTTCCCGAGTTGTCCTGCGCCATCGTCAACCCGGACCGTGCAGGCGCCGCGACCAGCACGTTGATCTTCTTCCACGCGATTCCGTTCCAGCTCCACGTATCACGCAGCGCGCCCGCTCCATCGGTGCCCCCGAACATCACGACGGCGCGACGGCGCGGGTCGTACGCGAGCGCGTGATCGTATCGAGCGGGCGGCTTGGTCGCCGATGGCATGAGCTTCCACTGACCGTCCCACTCCCAGGTCTCATCGAACACAACACCGACGTCCCGGCCGCCGAACATCACGACCACCTTGCGCACCGGATCGTAGGTCATCGCGGCGGTGGTTCGCGCGATCGGGCTCGACGCCGGCACGGGCATTCGCTCGACCCAGGTCTTCGCGCCGCACGTTCCGGTGAGCTCCCACGTATCCGCCATCGCGACGCCATTTGGAGCGACGCCACCGAACACCACGACCGCATCACGGGCGACGTCGTACGTCATCGCATGTCCGGCACGTGGCGTGATCGCGGGGTTCGTGAGTGGAGTCCAGGCTTCGTTGAAGCTCGCTGTCGCGCGCGAAGCGGCGCTGCCGTTTCCACCGCCCACGTGCACGGCGCTGTCGCATGCCTCGTCGAACGCCATCGCACCGGATGCGGACGACGGGACGGGCACTGGTGGTCCCGTCAGCATCTCCCAGCTGACGCCGTCCCAGCTGAACGTGCGTGTCCCGTCGACGACGATCGTTCGGCCCTTCGCGCGATCGAACACTGCATGCGAGTCGGCATTGAAGCCGCTGGGCTCGAACATCTGACTCCAACCCCACCCGATCCCCGTCAACACCTCCACCCTCCCTGACGTGGTGAGCGAGACGATACGCTGCGTCACGGGGTCGAATGCGAGACCGCCGGTGACGGCCGTACTCAGGCTGAGGTTCTGCCAGCTACCGCTGGCGTAGTGCCAGGTGCTGCCGACCACCGCGACGACGACCTTGCGCAGGACCGGGTCATACGCGGCGCGCGGTTTCGCCGACCCAATCGGACCTCCGCTCGGCATCGGAGTCCACACCGTGCTCAGCTCCCACGTGTCGGAGAGCACGACGGTCTGACCCTGGGCGTTTGGACCATGTCCCCCGTACAACACGATCACATCGCGAAAGCTGTCGTAGGCCATCGCCGCCCAGTAGCGCGGGGGTGGCAGGGTTCCGGTCATCTGCGTCCACGTCGTGCCGTTCCAGGTCCAGACGTCGCCGCGCGCGTCGTCTCCGTTGACGCCGCCAACGAGAACGCAGCGCGAGGGTGAGCACGCCATGCTCGCGGCCTGGCGCGGCTGCGGGGATGTCACCGGGCTGCGCTCGGTCCACGTGTAGCCGTCCCACTCCCAGGTATCAGCGAGCTCCGCGCTTCCGAAGCCGCCGCCGAACAACACGGTTCGTTTGCGCACGGGATCGAAGCCCATGGCCGCACGCGCACGCGGGCTCGGCTGCTGCTGAGGCGGCTCGATCGAACGCCACGTCGTGACCTCCCAGCGCCACGTGTCGCCGAGCGGCGGAGCGACGAAGCCGCTGCCAGCACTCGGTGATCCGCCGAGCAGCAGCACGCCGCCCGATGGATCGGCCGCGACGGCGGGGTCGATGCGGAACCCTGGGCCTCCCGTGGTGACCTGCTGCCAAAAATCGAGCTCGGTCAGACAGCGCGACGAGCATCCATCCCCCGAGATCGGGATGCCTCCATCGTCGCATTGCTCACCGCGTCCCAGATCGACGTCGCCGTCGCCGCACTGCTCTCGCGATCGGCAGTTGTCCGAGCAGCCGTCGTCGTTGTCGCGATTGCCGTCATCGCAGACCTCGTCCCGATCCTGGATCCGATCACCGCAGGCCGCCGGATAGCACGCACCGCCGAAGCACGTGCCGGGGTCCTTGGCGACCGTGCATGCGTCGCCTTCCGCGGCGAGCTCGCACGCTGCAAGCTGCGCGTCGGTCACGCAGGTCGTGAGCATCCGATCGGATAGCTCGCGACACTGCGTGTTGTCGGGGCAGACGCTGCCGTCGTCACATCGATCCGTCGAGGTCTGGACGCAGGTCGCGGCGATGGCGGTCGCGAGCAGCACGCTCCCGAACCTCAGTCCACGCTCGATCCACATCTTCACGGCAGCACCATCATGGAGGGTCGCAGTCTTCCGGACAGATTAGGTAGTCCTCGACGACAGAACAGATGCCGTCCCCGCAGTGGGGTGGGGACCCGCACACGGCACGGTGAACCCGCACGTCGGACCGCACCGTCCGCCGCAATCGGGATCGGTCAGAGCTGGAACGACGAGCGCGAGACACTGCGTTCGCCGGGCACAATCGATCTCCGCAGCGCTCGGCCTCCGAGCGCACGCAGCTCGTGGCGAGCGCGGCTGCGGCCACCACCGCGGCAAGGTTGGGCAAGCGAGCAAAGCGCACCCTGCATCATATCGTTTGCGAAGGCTCGCAAACGCGCCACGGCAACCACTGTTGCCAGTGCGTGAGCGCGCAACCTACCGAAGGTGAGGCGTGCGTCACGGGCACGTCTGCTGCACTGCGCCACG
>JACCQV010000733.1 GCA_013813945.1 Deltaproteobacteria bacterium
CCTCGAGGGCGGGGAGCTGGTGATGGTGTGCACCCCGTGCCACAAGGCGCTCGGGGGCGGTCTCAGCGTCAACGCGACCGGCGAGTTCCGGGTTCCGACCGCCGCCGAGATCGCCGATGCAACCGACGGCGAGGTCGCCTCGCCCACCCAGCGGCCCAACACCGTCGGGGTCTGCTCGTGGTGCGGCAAGCTCGAGAGTCAGGTCAAGAAGCTGCTCGGACGTGGCGGTGTGGCGCTCTGCGATGAGTGCGTGTCGCTCGCGAGCGACATCATGGAAGCCGAGCTCGGCGAATCCTGGCGCTAGGGAGCGGTCCCTAGCTCAGGAGCGCGCGCAGCGGGTGCAACACGAGGTGCACCTCGCCCGCGGTGACCTCCGCGCCGGAGGGGGCTGCCGACAGCACGATCGCGGCCTCGACGACCCGATCGCCACCCTCGTTGAGATAGATCACGCGCTTGATCGGCCGGCGCGTGGTCGAGACCTCGTGCAGGTCCTCGAACAGCGTCGGATACACCTCCGGCAGCGCAGAGTCGCGGAGCTCGAGGCCACCGGCATTGCCCGCGACGCCCAGGAACTCGAGGAAGGCCTGGTTCGCGACGCGCACCTTGCCGGATGCATCGCAGCACCCCATCGGGATCGCAACCGCACCGAACACCTCGGCGGCTGCCTTGAGCCGGTGGTCGAGATCGCGACGCTCGCGGACGGCTTCCGGGGCCATCGCTCGCCGGGCACGGCCCCCGTGATCGACACCGAGCATGTTCATCAGGGCACGGAGCTCGTACATGAAGGCGGCGACGTCGGGGTGGCGCTTGGTCGGATCCTTCGCGGTCGCGCGCGCGATGAGCTCGTCCGCGCGATCGTCGAGGGGTTCCTCGATCATCGTGGACGGTTTGGGTACGACCACTTCGCGATGCTGGCGGAGCACCTCTTCGACCTCGCCCGTGAACGGCACGCGAGAGGTAAGGAGCTCGAAGAACACGATGCCGAGCGCGTAGATGTCGCTCGCTTGCGACGTCGGTGCGTGATCGATTCGCTCGGGTGCGATGTACTCGGGTGTGCCATCCATGCCCTCGGTGCGGCCCAAGTCGGGGCGCGCGAGACCGAAGTCGAGCAGCTTGACCAGGCGACGGTTCATCGTCGTCTTCACCAGGAAGATGTTCTCGGTCTTGATGTCGCCGTGAACGATCGTTCGGCTGTGGATGAACCGCACCGCGTCGGCGACCTGCCACATGACGTCGCACGCGACCTTTGGCGAGAGCTTGCCGCTCTGCTTGAGCTTCTGACGGAGGTTTTGCCCGTCGAGCAGCTCCATCACCATGAACAGACCGTGGTTTTCGTCCTGGCCGAAGTCGACGATCGAGCAGATGTTGTCGTGGGTCAGCGCTGAGGCGAGCCGCGCCTCGCGATAGAACATCTCGCGGATCTTCGGGTTCGTTGCGATCCGGGTCTTGATCAGCTTGAGCGCGAACGCCTTGCCGAGTGCCTGGTGGCGCACGCGCAGCACGCGGCCCATGCCGCCGCGACCGAGCTGGCCTTCGACGATGTAGCGACCGCCGATGACATCGCCTCCCCTCGCGCCGCGTGTCTTGCCGTCCCAGGAGTCCTCGTCGGCGACCACCGCAGCCGCGCTCTCCATCGAGTCGACGCCGGCCTCGCTCGCCACGAAGCTCTTCGCAGACAGGACGGAGCGCGTCACCGATGGCAGCAGGGTCTCGTGGCCCTCGCGCTCCACGGGCTCGTCGAGGTCGACCTCGCTATCCCCCGGCCCCGTGGTCATCGAGAGCCATCGTAGCAAATCGTGGTATTAGGCGCGCATGGACGAGGCGGACTTCGATCGTGTCGCGCGCGACGAGCTGACGGCGCTCGAGGATGCCTTTGCCGATATCGATCCCGACGATGTCGAGGTCTCCGTCAGCGACGGTGTTCTGCGCCTCGACCTGCGCGACGGCACGCGCATCGTCATCAACAGCCATCGAGCTGCGCGCCAGATCTGGATGGCGGCCGTGTCGACGGCATGGCACTTCGACCCTGCCGAGAGTGCGGCGTGGCGGGCGCCCAAGACCGGGGAGGAGCTGCGCCCGACGCTGTCGCGCTTGATCCGCGAGCACACGGGTGTGAACGTCCCGTTGTAGTATGTTCGGCTCATGGCCGATTCGCAGATCCTCAGTGTGATCAGGATGTGGGCCGCGATCGCGTGGGCGGATGGCGTCCTGGCGGAAGCGGAGGCGGAGGGGCTCCGTCGGTTGATCCGGAATGCGGATCTCACCGCTGACGAGCGCGCATCGGCATCGCACCTGCTCGAACAGCAAGTTCCGCTGCCCGACGCGTACCTGACGAACCTGTCGCCGGAGTCTCGCCGCGGCGTGTATCGCGCAGCGTGCCGGATGGCGATCGTCGACCACGTGTTCTCGGACACGGAGCGCAAGACCCTCGTCAAGCTCCGCGACCTGCTCGCCATTCCGGCCGAGACGGCCGGTGAGATCGAGGCCGACGTCCCCGGCCTCACGAACGGCTAGCGATGCAGCGTCGTCATTCGGTTCGCCATCTGATCTGGCGGGGCGGGGTGGCGGCGGTCTCGCAGGCGATGATGTGGAGCGGCGTCTATCCGCTCGTGCCTCACGCGCTGCGGGTGATCCAGCGCTCCGATCACGGTGACCGTCCGCTTCGCGCTGCACTCGCGGAGTGGGGGATCGCTGCGGCGCTGTCGGCGGCGCGCCCGGTTGGATTCTTTGCGCTGCCCGGTGCACGCGGACAGGGCCCGCGGCCGGTGATCGTGATCCACGGCTACGCGATGAACCGCGCCAACTTCGTGCCGCTCGCGTACCGACTCGCACGTGCGGGCCTCGGTCCGATCGTTGGTTTCGAGTACTGGACACTCGGGCGAACCGCCGCCGCGGCACGGCAGCTCGGCTGGTTCGTCGACGTCGTGCGCGAAGCTACCGGCGCCGCCGAGGTCGACATCATCGGGCACTCGATGGGCGGCGTCGTCGGCCGCTACTACGTGTCGCTCGCGGGTGGCGATGGCGTCGTGAAGAACCTCGTCACGCTGGGCTCGCCCCACGGTGGCACCGACGTCTCGCGGGTAGGCGTCGGCCACGCGAACCGCGAGCTCCTGATCGGCTCGAAGCTAGTGACCCGCCTCGCGGCGACGCCGCCGCCCACGCACACCCAGGTCACCACGATCTGGTCGCGCGCGGATGCTCTCGTTCCGGGTGCACGCCAGAAGCCGCTGCCGGGAGCCGACGTGATCATGTACGACGACCTCGGCCACGTGACGCTGCTAGGCTCGCGGCGCGTCGCCGGCGCGATCATCGAGCGGCTGAAACGCTGATCGCCACGTCGACGGTCTGATCGGCGACCGGGGCGGCCGCACACGTCACGCCCGTGAACGTGACGCTCGCGCGGTACGAGCCCGCCGCCGTCGGCACGCCGGCGATCGCACCGTCCTCGATCACGAGGCCCGGGGGCAGCTCACCCGCGGCGATGCGCGCGCCCGTGTTTGCTCATCTCGCCTCGATCCCCTCGCTGGTCTTGCAGTCGGCCGCCGGGCGCGCCTGCATCCGTGCGCCGACCTTGGCGCGGATCCCTTGGGGGCCAGCATCCGGATAGAACACGCGGAACCCACCATCTCCGCTGCGACTGCCCGGCTTCGGGCACCCAGCCGCCAGAACCACCACCATCACCGCGAGCCGCTTCATGCGGCCCACCCTAGCAACGGGCGAACAGCGTGGCCATCGTGGCGCGCTCGATCGTGACGTCGACGAGCTCGCCGACGGCACCGACCCCCGCCGGCAGGATCACGGTCTTGAAGCCGTCGGTTCGGCCCATCAGCTGCGCGGGATCTCGCTTGCTCGGTCCGTGAACCAGCACGCGCTCGGCGCGGCCGACATGCGCAGCGAAGACTTCGGCCGACACCCGCTCCTGCAGCGCGATGATCTCCTGCAGGCGCCGCTTCTTGGTGGCCTCGTCGATGTCGTCGGGGAGCTTCTTCGCGGCGACCGTCAAGTCGCGCTCGGAGTAGGCGAACATGAAGGCACTGTCGAACCGGATCTCGCGCATCAGCGCGAGCGTTTGCGCGTGGTCCTCCTCGGTCTCGCCCGAGAAGCCGGAGAGGATGTCGGTCGAGAGTGCGATCTGCGGCATCGCGCGCCGGAGCCCGCCGACGATCGCGCGGTAGTCCGCCACGGTGTAGCCGCGCTTCATCCGCTCGAGCACGACATCCGATCCGGACTGCACCGGAAGATGGACGTACTTGCAGATCTTCGGCTCCTCGGCGATCGCCGCGATCACGTCATCGGTGAAGTCGACCGGATACGGCGACGTGAACCGCACGCGTTCGATGCCGTCGACGCGGCACACCGCCCGCAGGAGCTCGGCAAAGCTGGTCTCGTCCCACTCGTACGAGTTCACCGTCTGCCCGAGCAGCATGACCTCGCGGTACCCCGCGCTGGCGAGCTCGCGGACCTGACGCAGCACCTCGCGCGGTGGCGTTCCGCGCTCACGTCCCCGCGTGTACGGGACCACGCAGAACGTGCAGAACTTGTCGCAGCCGCGCTGGATCGTGACGAAGCCCGACACGCCATCGCCGCCGAGCGCACCGGAGAGGCCTTCGTAGGTCTCGGCCTTGTCGAGCTTCACATCGATGATCGGCTGCGCGTGTGCACTGCGCGCCGCGGTCAGCAGCTCAGGCAACCGGCGGTAGCTATCGGGTCCGGCGATCACGTCGACCGCGGGCGTTCGCTCCGCGAGGCTCTCCTTGAGGTGCTCGGCCATGCAGCCGACGATCGCGAGGACGGTGCCGGGTCGCTTGCGCTTGAGTGCGCCGAGCTCCGCGGCCCGCGCGGTCACGCGCTCCTCCGCCTTCTCGCGCACGGCGCACGTGTTGATCACCAGGATATCGGCGTCCTCGGCGCGCGTGCACGTTGCGTAGCCGGCGTCCGCTAGCACGCTGCCGATCAGATCGGAATCGGCGACGTTCATCTGGCAGCCGTAGGTCTCGACGTAGACCCGTGGCGCATCGGGGCCGATCACCGGACGCGACCTCGCGGCGGGCTCGCGTTTGCCGAGGGGGACCAGCCGTTCCGACATCCGGGACGGTCCTTACCATACTATCCTGAGCCGTGGCCGCGCAGAACGTCGCTCGGGCTGTCGGCTGGAGCCTCGGCTGTGTCATCGCGCCGATCCTCCTCGGGGCGATGTTCGGCCCGCGCTGGGGCGGCGTCGGTGCCGTGATCGCCCTGACCGCCACCTTGTGGCTCCTGCTCTGGCTGCCCCGCAGTGCCCACGCCGCGTTCCAGGCCGGTCGGTTCGAGCGCGCCGCGCGTCGCTACCGCCTGATCGCCACC
>JACCQV010000747.1 GCA_013813945.1 Deltaproteobacteria bacterium
GCGAACGGCGCGCGAGCTGATGGTGCCGATCGCGATCACACTGGGGGAGAAGGCCAGCGTCGCCCAGGCTGCTTCGCTGATGGCGCTCGAAGGTGTGCATCATCTGCCGATCGTGGATCCAACGGGCAAGCTGGTCGGGATCCTCTCCACGATGGATGTCGTCCGCTGGCTCGCGACCAACGAAGGCTCCCCCGCTCGGACCTAACCTTGGTGCATCAGGACCACCACGATCACCATGATGAACCCGCACAGCATCACGCTCCAGAGGATCACGAGGAGAGGAACCGCCAATGGATCGGAGTGCGTGGAAGCCATGGGCACCGCTGGAGCAGGGGGCGTGCCAGCGCAAGTCATAGCAGCGAGACTTCAGATCTGTGCATGCTCTGCGCGCCGCGTGGCACGTCGCTGCTCCGAGCGCAGATGTTGCGCGAAACACTCGCCGGTTCGCAGGCACGGCGCTTGATGCAGATCTCGTGGAGCCGCGTTCTACCAACGATCCGACGACCAAGGAGCCCCCATGAAGCTCTCGCCGAGCCGCGTTCTCTCCGAGCTGATCGCGCAGCACGACACCCTGCGCGGGATGATGGATCACTGCGAAGACCTCGCCAACTCTCTCGATGACCATCCTGACTCGGATCCGACGCCGCTGACCCGCGAGCTGGCTCGGTTGCGCCTGGCGTTCGACGCCCACAACCGGTTCGAGGAGCACCTGCTGCGTCCGGTGCTCCTCGAGCACGACGCGTTTGGCAACGTGCGTGTCGAGCGCATGGTTGACGATCACGTCCACGAGCATCGCGCGATCCGCGACCGACTCGCCTCGCCCGCGACATCGGCGCTGCGTGACGTGATCGAGACCTTGCGCGCGCACCTCGACGCTGAGGAGAGGTACCTCCTGACGTCTCGTGTTCTTCGGGATGATCTGGTGTCGATCGAGTCGGCGGGGTAGGGCATGCAGCTCGCTGCAGCGGAGCCCATGGTGAATGCCTGGACCCAGATCGCGCGCATCGAGGTCTTGGCATCGCGATCGTCGTGTTCATCCTCCTGAAGCTCTTCTAGCCATCGCGGTGGGGGCTCCTCATCGCGGGACCATCGCGTGAAGCTGCGACAACCCGAGATCGAGCTTGCTGCGGACGAGGGTGAGTAGCGACTGCGTGCTCGGGTCGTCGGGCCTCAGGCGCTCGTCGAGGCGCGCGCGCGTCCCGTCGAGCAGCTTCTGCTTGGCATCCTCGAGCCAGCGCCACACGGTGACGCGATGCACGCCGTAGGTCGCGGCGATCGTCTCGATCGAGCAGCACTCGACGAAACACATGCGGAGCACCGCACGCTGACGGGCCGGCAGGGCCGCACATGCCCCGCGCCACGCGGCCCCGAAGGTTTCGGCGTATCGATCACGGACGGCCTCGAGCTCGGGATGCGCGGTGGGCATCGCGGCGAGCTCGTCGACCCACTCCGTGGGGACCTCGCGCGCATTGCGGTGAGTGCGCAAGACATACAGGCCCATCCGCATCACGCACACGCCGAGCCACGCACCGAGGCTGGCGCGCCCGTCGTATCGCGCGATCCGTGGGGCGGACGCTCCCTCCGAGATCAACATGCTGATCCGGACCCGCTGCAGGACCTCGGTGAGGAAGCTGTCGCTGGAGTCGTACCGCCTGAGCGACGGGGCAGCGTCGGTGAGGATGGCATCGACGCGACCGAGCGCGGCTGGATCGCCGACCGATCCCGCGATCGCCAGGAACAGATCGGCGCCGTGGGTGATCGGGAGGGAGATGTCGTCGCGGGTGGACAGGGCGCTGGCGAATTGCTCGCGACCGAGTGCGACGGTCGGGTAGGCCGCGCTGCCTTCGGCGAAGGCCTGTGCGATCGCCTGAGATCGGTTCGTCACGGGCGGCACGTTGCCCGGTGCCGCCCAGGCACACAAGGCAGGAGCTCGCCGTGGCCGAATCTATCCGGCGCGAGGCCGCGTCAGACGGGCTATCACCTTGGCCGTGCAGGTCCCAGCCTCGTTCACGGAATGTCCGGAGGATGGCCTGCTGGCTCTGTTCATCGAGCGCGCCCTCGACGTGCCGGTCGCCGATCGCCTGCGCGACCACCTCGATGATTGCGATACCTGCCGGCGCGGGGTGATGGCGTGGGTCGAGCACACAGAGCCTACGGTGAACGTGGAAGCGGAGCTGCAGCTCGGCCACTTCATGCTCCGTCGCCGTCTCGGAGCGGGTGGCATGGGGATCGTGTACGCCGCGTTCGACACGCGACTGCAGCGCGAGGTCGCGATCAAGCTGCTCGTCAGCGCGGGCGATCCGGATGCCGATCGCATGCTGCTCGACGAAGCACGCGCGCAGGCGCGAGTGGCCCATCCCTCCGTGCTCACGGTCTACGAGGTCGACGAAGTCGATGGCGTCCACTACATCGCGATGGAGCTCATTCGCGGCCAGACGCTGCGAGCGCATCTCGCCGCGCAGCGCTGCGACGTCTCCACCATCCTGAGGTTGTACGCACACGCAGCGCGGGGTCTCGCAGCTGCGCATGCGCTCGGCGTGATCCACCGGGACTTCAAGCCCGATAACGTCCTGGTCGAGGAGGATCCGGCGGGCCGCAACGCGGTGCGCGTCGTCGTCGCCGACTTCGGCCTCGCGGCATTCACCGGAACGGACGACCCATCGTCACCCGGCGCGGGAACGCCGGGCTACATGGCCCCGGAACAGCACGCCGGGTGTGACGTCGACGCGCGCGCGGACGTGTTCTCGTTTGCCGTGGCCTTGTGGGAGAGCCTCTACAAGGAACGGCCGTACCAGCGCGGTACCGTCCGACGTCTCGTTCCTCCGTCGCGGCCGGATGTCCCCGCGGCGACGCGAGCGTGGCTCGTGCAGGCGCTCGCGCTCGACCCCGAGCAGCGGCCGTCGTCGATCGAGACCGCGGTCGAGGTGCTCGCTCCGCAGCCGAAGCGAGGGCGCGCGGTCCTGATCGCGGCCGCATCGCTAGCGGTCGCCGGTGTCGTGGGCGCATGGTCGTGGAGTCACGTTGCGGCGAGCGCGCCGACCGAGACCTGCGACGCAACGCTCGACGACTGGCACACCTGGGAGTTTCAGGCGACCGCGTCCGGTGTGCCGGCGTGGGCTCGTGCGCGCGTCACGCATGCGATGGCCACGCGCGCGCGCGACGTCGCGAACCGCGGCGCCGCCGCTTGCGCCTCACCGCGACCGGCCGAACGACAGGCGTGGACCGCGTGCCGCGCCGAGCAGACGATCGTCGAGCGCGAGGCACTCGCAGCACTCGCGCGCCCGTGGTCGACCTACGCGCGCATCGACGACGCACTCGATCTGCCGTGGGTGTCGACGTGCACCACGCGCGCGGCCGAGCTCGCGCTGGTCCTCCGGCCCACGGCGCCGGAAGATCGCCGCGCCCTCGATGAAGCACGCGCAACACTCGCTCGGATCGAGCTCGCCTGGCAGGCAGGCCGTCCACGTGCGGAATGGGAAGCTCAGCTCGCGGCGCTCGACGCGGAATCGCTTCCACCGGCGGTGCATGCCGCGATCGCGGTCGAGCGACACATCCTCGAAGCCACGCTCGCGACCGAGGTCGATGCCCGCAAGCCACTTCCCCTGCTCGAGACCGCGGTCGCGGACGCCGAACGCAGTGGCGACCTGGTCGGCGCCGCGCGCGCGTGGCTGTTCCTCGCCCGCCTGCGTGCGGGCCGAGGAGATCCGAAGGCGCCGGCCGCGTTCGAGCAGGCCGGGTGGGCGATCGAACGGATCGGAGATCCGCCGGCGCTGCGCGCGACCTGGCACGCGAGCATGACCGGCCTCGCGTGGTCGAGGAGCGATCTCCCGGCCGCGCTTGCCCACGCACGGGAAGCGGCAGCGCTCGAGACCTCGGGCGGCGCGTCAC
>JACCQV010000768.1 GCA_013813945.1 Deltaproteobacteria bacterium
CAACAAGCCCGAAGCGTACGGCGGGATGGGCCTCGATTACTCGTACCAGATGTGTGCGACCGAGGAGCTCGGCACCTGTCGCGCGGGTTCGATCCCGATGGCGTTCGGCGTGCAGACCGACATGGCCACGCCGGCGCTCGCGCGGTGGGGCAGCGACGAGCTGCGCAAGGAGTTCCTGGCTCCGGCGATCGCCGGCGACGTCGTGACGTCGATCGCGGTCAGTGAAGCCGGCGGTGGTAGTGACGTCGCCGCGATCAAGACGATCGCGAAGAAGGACGGCAGCGACTACCTGATCACCGGTTCGAAGATGTGGATCACCAACGCCGCACAGGCGGACTGGCTGTGCCTTCTGGTATGCACCGGCGACGGCCCGGTTCACGCGAACAAGACGCTCGTGATCGTGCCCACCAAGCTCAAGGGCATCGAGATCGGTCCCAAGATCGACAAGCTCGGCATGCGCGCCTCCGACACGTGTCCGGTGTTCTTCGACAACGTCCGCGTTCCGCAGCGGAACAGGATCGGCGAGGAGGGCATGGGCTTCATGATGCAAATGGTCCAGTTCCAGGAGGAGCGGCTGTGTGGAGCGGTCGGCTCCGTGCGCGGGATGGACCGCACGATCGACGCGACGATCGCGTACTGCAAGGAGCGCGAGACCTTCGGGCAGCCGCTGATCAACAACCAGTCGATTCACTTCCGGCTCGCGGAGCTCAAGACCGAGGTCGAGGCGTTGCGCTCACTCGTCTACCGCGCCGTCGAGGATTACGTCGGGGGAGCGGACGTCACGATGATGGCGTCGATGGCCAAGCTCAAGGCAGGCCGGCTCGCGCGCGAGGTCTCCGACTCGTGCCTGCAGTACTGGGGCGGCATGGGGTTCACCTGGGACAACCCGGTGGCCCGCGCCTATCGTGATACCCGCCTACTTTCGATCGGCGGCGGTGCGGATGAGATCATGCTGGGCATCATCGCGAAGCTGATGGGCATCCTGCCGAGCAAGAAGAAGAAGTAGCGCCTCGCTTGCGCGTCGCGGTTGTACTCGCGTTCGTCGTTCTGGCGACGGCGCCGGAAGCGTGGGCGGAGCCAGAGAAGCCGGTGGTCGGCTTTCGCGTCCGCGGCGACACGAAGACCAGCGAGCGGACCGTGCGGTTCCTGTCGCACGTCGACCTCGGCGAGAGCGTCGGCCCGGACGACATTCCGCGGATCCAGGAAGCGCTGCTCTCGAGCGAGCTGTTCAAGACGGTCGCTGTCTCTCTGGAGGAGGCGCCCGGTGGCGTGCTCGTGGTGGCCACGGTCAACGACAAGCACTCGTGGATCATCGCGCCGGCGGTCTTCCTGCTGCCGGACAGGCGATCGTTCGGCGTCGGCTTCGCCGAGAACAACCTCGGCGGTCAGAACCAGAAGCTGTTGCTCTACGGGCAGCTCGGCGATCGCGAGTCGCAGTTCTTCGGGACGTATCTCGATCCGTCCGTCCAGGGCACCCCGTTCACCTATCGCTTCGACCTCTACCTCTATCGTCGGATCGCCAGCGAGTACCTGAACCCGACCGCCGATCCGACGAACAAGACCATCGCCCGCGAGAGCACGGCGACGTTCCTCGGCGGGGGCGCGCTCGTCGGGTTCCGGCTCGCATGGTGGCTGATCGCGGATCTCCGCCTGCGCGGTGCTCGGCTGCGCTTCACCGACTCGCAGGCACCCGACGGCACGCCCCTCCCCTCGCCCGAAGCCGATGGCTGGGACGTCAGCTCGCAAGCCAGGCTGACGCTGGATGCGCGCCACTATCGCTATGGCGTGCGCTGGGGTCCGTACGTCCAGCTGCTGCTCGAGACGTCGATTCCTGGACTCGACGACTACGATTACAGCGTCGCGCTGCTTCGCGCGTACTACAGCTGGCGGCTCCTCGAGGAGCACCAGCTCGAGCTCCGCACGATCGGGCACGTCGGCCGCCACCTCCCGTTTCACGAGGAGCTCACCCTCGGCGGCGTGACGGACCTGCGCGGCTACGCGGTCGACCGCTTCCGAGGTGACGTCCGCACGCTGTTTCGCGTCGAGTACTCCGTCCCGATCGTGAAGTGGCGCTTTCTCGCGTTCCGCGCGATCGGGTTCTGGGACACCGGCTACTCGGGGCTGCATTTCCCGACGCCACGCGCCACGCGCGACTACCTCCCGGGCCACGGTGACGGAACCGGGTGGTGGCGCAATGACGTCGGCGCCGGCATCCGGATCTACGTCAAGGCCATTGTTCTCCCGCTCCTCGGCCTCGATGTCGCGTACGGGATCGAGGGCAAGAGCCCGGCCGTCTACTTCCAGCTCGGGCTCACGGATTTTTGAGCGCGAGCGTGATCGAGATCGTGTTGGCCTGCAGATCGACCGTCGTCTCGGGCACCACGATCGGCCTGCGTGGTGCCGCCTCCGCGACCGCCTGCAGCCACGCTCCGAGCTGGCTGCGCACGAACGTGTCGCCGGGTCGCAACGTCGAGAGGGCGATGTAGCGCGCGCGATCCGCGTCGGGAACGTCCTTGATGTCGAGCTTCGTGACCGTGAACAGCGGGCCCTCGTCGATCGTCACGACGATCGGCGTCTTGCCCTTCGCGTGCTCGAGCGTCTCGGGCCACGTCACCTGGACGTTGACGTGCCCGCGCTCGTAGTAGTGATCGAGGATCGCCTTGTGCGCGCTGTCGTAGCGCGCCTCGGTCAACACCTCGTCGACGACGAGGTGCGTCCCGGCGATCGCCGTCACGGCCGGCCGCTCGGGTTCGGAGACACCGCGCAGCTCCACGGACGCGATGAGGATGCGGTCATCCCCGCTCGCCTCGTGCAGTGGCTCTGTCTGCCGGGCTCCGCCACCACACGCTGCGAGCAGGCAGCCAACGAGGGCAGCGACCGCGAGCCTCACTCGGGGACGACGCCGCTCATCGGAACCCAGATCGTCTCGCCCGTGCTGCCGACCTCGAGCTCGTAGTAGCCCGACAAGAGCTGGCGGACCGTCGCCGACTGCATCAGCCCGTTCGGACCCGGCACCAGCACGCGCCCTCCGGGCGCCACCTTGGTCGGAATCTCGCCGTGCGCGGTGCTGCCTCCGATCGCGCCCACGCCGATTCCCATGATCGAGCCACGGGTCTCGGACTCGACGGAATGGGGAGGCGGAGTTGTCGCACGCACCGAGCCGGGCACCGGGGTCAGTATCTTCTGAGCCACGTCCGGACCCGTGATCTCCTCGACGGAGCGCGGTGCCGCGACCGCGGCTGCCCGCGGCACGGACGGAATCGGGGGCGCTGCGGTCACCACCGGAATCCCCGGCACCGTCGCCTGCTTCGCGCGCGAGTTGATCTCACCCGAGGTGGCCACCTGCGGCATCGGTGGTGTTTTGCGCGCGCCGATCTCACCAGACACCGCGGGTTGCGGCGGCGGCGTGGTCGGCGTCGCCACGCTCCATGCCCTG
>JACCQV010000774.1 GCA_013813945.1 Deltaproteobacteria bacterium
GGCTTGATGTCGCGATGGATCACGCCTTGCGCGTGCGCATACGCAGCAGCGTCGATGGCACCGAGCATGGCGGGCACGAGTGCAATTCGATCCCGGGGCGTGGTTGCGGCGGCGACCCGCACACTCAGCGGCTCGCCGTCGATCTTGCGCATGATGTAGAACGGCAGGCCGTGCTGATCGCGACCTGCGTCGAGGATCGGCACGATGCTCGGGTGCTGGAGCCGCGCGGTGATCCGGACCTCGCGCTCGAAGCGCGCGAGATCCTCGTTACCGGTCGCGAGCAGGTGCTTGATCGCGACCGGCCGATCGAGCGCGAGATCCATCGCCTCGACCACGCGGCCCATGCCGCCGCGTCCGAGCTCGGCCTGCTCGTCGAACCGTACGCGCGGCGGGTCGAACACGGACAGCGCGCGCGTCGGCGCCGGGAGCTCGCCCTCGCTCGCACGATCGGGCACCGTTGCTTGCTCTCCGCATGGCGACGCATCACGCGTGGGCGTGTCGAATCGCCCTCCGGAGGGTCGCGTCGCGTCCTCGCTCACGGCGCAAGCATACGCTCAGTACGCGACAACACGTGTCGCGTCGGTCGATCTGCGAGCCAGGACCGATCTACATTCGCCGCGGATGGACGATGCGACTCTGCGGTCATTGCTCGAGGCGCTGGCAGCAACGCCAAACAACTCTTCGCTTCGCATCGCGGTGATCCGCGGATTGCACGCGGCAGGAGATGCGCGCGCGGCGGAGCAGGTCGACGGGCTCGTGCCTTCTGCGCTGAGTCCGGCGGATCGCGCCTTCGTGGCGACGGTTCTGCTGCGAGCCGGCGTACCGACCCGCGCGCTCGGGTTCCTCGACGGTGAGACCGATCCAGAGGTGTCGATCGTACGGGCACGCGTCCACCACGCGCTCGGAGATCAGACCGCGGCACTGGCCGCCTACGAGTCCGCGGTGAAGGCGAACCCGACCTTCGAGGATCGCGACCTGCGCACGGCGATCGCCGCCAAGGTCACCGTGCACAATGGCGGCGGAGACGGCATGCGGCTGCGTGTCGTGTCCAACGACGACACGGACAACATCGAGGTCGACCGCCTGCTGCACCCGGAGCAGCCGGCCGTGACATTCGCCGATGTCGGCGGGCTCGACGAGATCAAGGCGCAGGTCGAGAAGAAGATCATCCTTCCGTTTCAGAAGCCGGCGCTGTTCGCGAAGTTCAAGAAGAAGCCAGGTGGCGGCATCCTCATGTACGGGCCTCCGGGCTGCGGCAAGACGCTGCTCGCGCGCGCCACGGCCGGCCAGTGCAAGGCGCAGTTTCTCAACGTCGCGATCGAGGACGTCCTCGACATGTACATCGGCGAGAGCGAGCGCAAGCTCCACGCGCTGTTCGACAAGGCGCGCGCATCGACGCCATCGGTCATGTTCTTCGACGAGCTCGAGGCACTCGCCGGCAAGCGCCAGCACACGCGCGAGCTGACCTCGTCCAAGCTCGTCAGCCAGTTCCTCTCGGAGATGGACGGCTTCGTGAAGAACAACTCCGGTGTCCTCATCCTCGGCGCGACGAACGTGCCATGGGCGATCGATCCCGCGTTCCGCCGCCCGGGCCGGTTCGATCGCGTGCTGTTCGTGCCGCCGCCCGATCGCCCCGCGCGCGCGCAGATCCTCAAGATCTTGCTCACGGGTCGGCCGACCGGTGCCATCGATCACGAGGCGCTCGCCTCGCGGACGTCGGGGTTCTCGGGTGCGGATCTCGAGAACCTCGTCGATACAGCAGCCGATCGCGCGATCGCTGCGTCGCTCGAGAAGAACACCGAGATCCCGATCGACCAATCCCACATGACCGCCGCGCTCGGCGAGATCAAGTCGACCACGATCGAGTGGCTGACGACCGCACGCAACTACGCGCGGTACTCCAATGAAGGCGGTCAGTACGACGAGGTGCTCGACTTCCTCAAGAAGCACGGCAAGTCATGAGCTACACGATCGCCGACGAGCCTCACGAGACGTCCCTCGGTGCCTATGTCGTAAACCCGAGCGCACCGCTGCTCGCATCGATGATGTGCGGCGCGTGGATGACCTGGCCCTGGTTCGCGTTCAACGCGATCGCGATGGGCAGCCCGACCAAGAAGAAGGAGCTGACCCTGTGCGCGATCGCGCTCGGCGGCACCGTGCTCCTGGGCTGGCTCGCGCTCGCGCTCGTCGATGCTGGGTGGATCCCGCTCGGCACGCCGTTCAAGCTCGCGATGCTCGGGATCTCGACCTGGAAGCTCGCGCTCGCGTACTACATCTCCACCGTCCAATCGCGGACGTTCCACGTCTACGAGTACTACGGCGGCACGGTCCGGGCGGCAGGCGCGATCATCGGTACCGGCTTCTGGATCAAGGGCATCGTGTTCGCGCTGAGTGATGATCCGCTGTGGATCATCATCGTCAGCGGAGGCCTGTGACGTGGAAGACCGGCAGATCGAGGTCTTGATCGAACAGGCGAACGTCCAGCGCGGCCTGGCCAACTGGCGCGGTGCGATCGACCTTCTCCAGCGTGCTCTCTCGCTCGATCCGGATCACGCGCAGGCTCACGCGACGCTCGCGCTTGCACTGCTCGGTGCACGCCGGCTCCCGGGCGCGGGCATCGAGGCGCGCATGGCGCTCGCTCTCGACGGCAACGACAGCTACTGCCACTACGCCGCCGCGCACGTGATGTACGCGGAGCGCAAGCTCGACGACGCGTGGTCGCACTGCCTCGTCGCGATCGAGACCGACTCCCACGACGCGGACACGCACGTCCTCGGTGCCGCGATCCGCGATCTCCGCGGCGAGACGACCGAGGCACGCGAGCTGCTCGAGACCGCGCTCGAGCTCGAGCCCGGGCACACCGGCGCCCTCACCAAGCTCGCCCGGATGGAGCTCGAGGCACGCAATCACGAAGCTGCCGCCGGCTATGCCGAGCAGGCACTGCGCAGCTCGCCTTCGGACAACGACGCGCACATCGCAGCCGGCCTGATCGATCTCGCGCGCGGTGATCACGCGAGCGCCGAAGGCCACGCACGGTTCGCACTTGGCCAGGACTCCACCGACCACGACGCGATCCACCTGTGGGCCGCGATCAAGGCACACCGCAGCCCGGTGCTCGGCCTGTGGTGGCGGTTCCACATGTTCGTGTCGATGCGCACCGAGGCCGGCGAGCTCGGGCTACTGATCGGCAGCTTCGTCGTCGTCGAGATCCTGACGATCCTCGCAGGGCACTTCGACCTCGACCGGGTCAAGTCGATTCTCGACTGGGGCTGGCTCGGGTTCTGCGCGTACACGTGGTTCGCGCCCGAGCTGTTCAAGCGAATGCTCGCGAACGATCTCGGGACCGTCGTGCTCGATCCCGAGTTCTAGCGCTCGAACGTGACGATCACCGGGCAGTGATCCGAGACGTATTCCTCGTACAGCGGGCAGCGGTCATGCGTGTCGCAGCCAACCTCGGCACAGCCGCCGGCCGCGCGGATCTCGATCGGAGCCAGCGTCGTCAGAATGTGATCGAGGCGTGACGTCGGGCAGGTGTCGAGACGATCCCAGAACGCACTGCACGCGAGGTTCTCCGTCGCCCATGTCGTTCGCGTCGCCTCGGCGAGCTGAGCGAGGTCCGCACGGTCCTCGTTGCCTGTGGCATTGAAGTCGCCGAGCACGATCACCTGCGTCCCCGATCGGCTGACCTCCGCGACGATCTGCCGGAGTGCCGCGTACTGGCGGTGGCGTGTCACGTGGTGCTCGCCGCCCGACTTGAAGTGGATCACGAGCACGTGCAGCGCTTCGTCCGTCGCCCGATGCCGCAACTCGACGTCGAGCGTCGGCTTGTGTCGGCCGCCGAGCCGCGTCCCGTCATGAACGCGCTTGCGCTTGAAGGCGTACACCCTGCGATCGAACAGCACGCCGATCTGATGATCGAACGTGCCATCGGGCGCGTGCTCCGGGATGAAGACCCAGTGATTGCCGAGGCGGCTGCGCGCGGTCGCGGCGAACAGCTCGGTATCCGTGATCTCCTGGACCGCGACGATGCCCGCATCGAGCGTCGCGATCTCGGCGAACGCGCCGTCGATCTGGCGCTGGTCCTTCGGGAAGTGCTCGATGTTGAACGTCGCCGCCCGCCATCGCTCGCTCGGCTCGTCGCGGCAGCGCGCCACCGCGATCAGCGCACCGGCGACGAGGACTGCGATCATCGGCCAGCGCACGCGACAAGCCTAGCGTGCCTGCGACCCGTCGCGGTCCGCGTCCGCGAACCCTGGCCACCCGCCGACATCGGCGGAAATCGGCGCCGGAGGTGCGACTGCGCGCGAGGCCTGCCCGTCCGGACGGGGGTAACGCGTTGTAACGAAGCTGTGAGGGAGCTTCGTCCCGGCACCGGCACCGGTTCCGGCATTTCCCGCGCTCGGCCCGGGTGCACCCGCGGCCCTCCTCGCTCCGCCTGCGGCGCTGTCGATCGCGGCCCCCGCCGCACTCGCAGCCCCCGCATCGATCGCCTCGCGCGCGTCGAACCGCCGTCTCGTCGTCGGGATCGCGGCCGGTGGCGTCGTCGCGCTCGGTCTCGCCGCCGCGGCTCTCCTGCTGACGCGCGGCTCGGACGCGGTCACGGTCAAGAACGCGATGGTTCGCGTCACCACCGCGAGTGGTACCGGCGCCGGATTCTTCATCGACGGTCCCGACGGCTACGCGTACGTCGCGACCGCGAACCACGTCGTCGATCGCGGCGAGCGCATCCTCGTCGAGCGCGACGTCGGCACGGACAAGCACGCCTTCGTCGAGGCGTACCCGCAGACCGAGATCGTCGCTTCGGATCCTGATGCCGACCTCGCGATCATCCGGATCAAGAACGTCGAGGCCTCGCGCTTCCAGCGCTTGCCACTCGCGAAGGAGCCGATCAAGGACACCAAGATTCTCGCCTACGGCTATCCGGGCTCGAGCCTCGCGAAGCACGCAGGCCTGATGTCGAAGGATGGCAAGATCCTCAGCCTCGCCTCGTTCCCCGCGTACGACCAGCGCTACAACCGCATCGTCCGCGAGAACGCCGTCGATGGTCTGCTGATCTCCGCCGACATCGAGCCCGGCTTCTCGGGCGGCCCGACCTGCAACGAGGCCGGCGAGGTCGTCGGCGTCAACGTCACCAAGGACCGCGCGCACGTCGGCCAGAACGGCGCCGTCAGCGTCGTCGCGCTCAACAAGCTCATGCAGACCGTCAAGCCTGCGAGTGTTCGCGCGGAGCCGACGCCCGACGATGTCGTCAAGCTCCTCGAGAAGATCCAGAGCGAGTACCTCCTGCTGCCTCTCGAGGAGCGCAGCAAGGTTCGCGAGACCGACTTCCTCGCCTCTGCCGATCTCCCGTCGCTTCGCCGTCTCGTCGGCGAGGTCCGCCGTGAAGAGCGCAACACAGACACCAGCTCGTTCGCGAAGTACCAGCTCTCGGGCCAGGCCGCGCTCGGGATGTTCTTCGCGCGCCTCCCCGGCAAGCTCCTCGAGACGTATCGCTCGCCGAACACGACCACGCCACTCGCCGCATGCGAGCTGACGACGCAGCACCTGACCAGCTTCCTCGGCGATCTCTCGACCGCCGACAAACGCATGGAGCAGCGCCGCGCCTCCGCCTACCAGTCGTGTGACGAGCTCGCCGTTCGTCCGCTCGCCTGGGACCTCGTCGCAGCAACGCTGCAGTGGGACGGCCGGGAGAAGGAGTACACGGTCACCAAGCTCGACCGGATGGACGAGGACGAGCAAATCTACCGCGCATCACTGCGCATCTCCGGCGCCTCGAACCTGATCGAGGTCTGGATCGCGATCGACCAGCACTCCGCGCGCCTCAAGCTGTTCGACACCACCGATGCCCTCTACGCCATCAAGTCTCCCCGCAGCGTGCCGTCCGGCGCCCTCCAGGGCACCTGGTCGATGAAGCGGCCGCGCGTCACCGACGCGATCAACAAGGACGCCGAGATCGAGTCGACAGAGACTCTGTCCGTCTCGATGGGTGACGACCGCAAGGTCTCTCTCCGCCACGTGATCACCGAGCGCTACTTCGGCGCGGGCAATCACGCGAAGCAGTTCAAGTGCAACCGCAAGGCAACGATCGAGACGGGCCTGCTGCAGAGCTTCACGGGCACGCTCGACAACGGTGTCGTCGTTGCGCTCCCCGAGAAGACGGCCGAGCCGGTCGGCGCCGACGCCGCGTGGTGCGAGCCGAGCCAGAAGCCCGATCGCATCGTCGCGGTGAAGCTCCAGGGCGATCAGCTCGTGCTCTACCGCACCGACGGCAATGCGTATCCACAGGCCGTGCAGCTGACGAAGGAGTAGTGACCGCGCAGTTCTGGCGCTCCCGGTTGCAGGGTCGTGGTACGTCACGAAGCATGTCGATCCGCACGAGCCTGGTGGCAGCGTCGTTGATGGTCCTCGCTTCGGCCGCGCCGGCCGTGGCCGCCGATCACCTCATGAAGGTCGGCGAGGTCATGCTCGCGAATGCCGGCGGCAGTACTGCCGTGCAGTTCATCGAGCTCGAGGATCTGCCGGGCGAGCCGTTTCCGGGGCCGCCGTACACCGTCGAGATCTTCAACGCGGCGGGCGCGCTGCAGACCACGTACGCGACGACGCTGGGCAACGCGACGGTCACTCGCTACATGCTCGCCACAGCCCAGGCGCGCACGGATTTTGGGTTCACGAGCGGTACGATGCTCACTGCCACGCTGCCGGCAGATGGCCAGGCGTGCTTCAAGCGAGTCAGCGATTCGCTGCGGATTCACTGCTTCCGCTGGGGCACGATCACCTTGCCGGTGACCGGAACGTTTGGGACTGATGCAGGAGCGTCGCCCCCGAACGGCATGTCCGTCCAGCGGGTTTCTGGCACCTACGTCGTCGCGGCGCCGACGCCGAACGCGGCGAACTCCAATGGCGGGGTCGACATGCCGATGGTCGATGGACCGCCGCAGATCGATGCCGGCGTCATCGACGCACCGGTCGGGACGCCGGATGCACCGGGTGGCAATCCCGGAACCGGGGACGACGATGACGGCTGCAGCGTCGGCGCGGGCGCCTCGTGGTTCGGGCTCGTGATGCTGGGTCTGCTGCTGGTGCTCGGCCGGTCTGCGCGTCGTCGTCGCTGACTACTTTCGGGGGCTGAGCTTCCACAGCAGGAATCCGACGAGGAGCGCGCCGAACCCGGCAAGCTGGAGGTAGTTGTTGTCGGGGCGGGTGTTCGTGTAGACCACCCGATACGCCGAGACGAAGAGCGCGGCTCCAGCGGCGAGCATGATCGCGGCGCCGATCACTTTCAATGCGCTCATGCGGACTGCTGCTGCTTTCCGAGCGCCACGTCGGGCGTGCTCACGCGCGCCGGTCGCTCCTTCTTGATCAGCTTCCGTGCGAACAGGCCCATGCGCAGCGCCTGCGCGCTGATGAACAGGCCGACATAGAGGAAGACATAGGGATCGGGGCGGAGGCTTACGAACTTGAGGTAGATGACCAGAAACCAGGTCCAGAGCGCCTGCATTCCGATCCAATGCAGCGCTTTCCACCCTGGCATCGAGCGCTGCGCGCGATTGATGCTCGTGACGACCATCAGCACGCTGAGCAAGATCGTGATCGCGGGAAAGGCGAACTTGCCCGTCATCCAGAACCGACCGAACACGTTGAACTTCACCTGCGCGAGCGGCAGCAGCCACAGGTGCTGGAGAAACCACGCAGCGAACGCGAGCCCGAAGTAGCGCCGGTTCTTCTGCAACCAACGCGTCGGCTTGCTGTGAAAGACCTCGTTGAGCGGCCGCGCCACGAACGACAGCAAGAAAAACACAACACTGACGCGCGCGATGATGTCGAGGAGCCGGACCAGCGCCGGCGGATTGAACACCCAATCACGACGCGCCATGATCACCGCACAGGTGATCAAGGCGGCGACGAGATTGAGCAACGGGAGGCGTGGCCCGCTGATCCAGTACAGCAGCTTGCTCGACGTCGTCTTGGCCATTTACTTCCCGTCCAGCGTGAACGCCAACAGGACGTTTCCGGGCATCGTGAAGAAGGCGCCGTAGCCCGACGACACGATCACGGTGCCATCGACCACCACCACACCGCCGGGCCCATCGATCGACCCGCCTTTGGCCTTTGCCCCGCCTACCGTCGCGAACTCCTGAGCGGTATCGAAGTCCCACAGCACCGCGCCGTCCTTCGTGGCGAACGCACGGACGTGACCGTCGAGCGATGTCGCGAACACGACCCCTGGAATCACCGTCGGCGGCGACGAGAACGCCTTGGCGCACGACTTGGGCTTGCCGGCGCAGCTGTCGGCCGCCCCCGACGCGCGCCAGACCTCGACACCGTCGGTCAGGCGGAGCGCGACCAGGCTTCCGGCCTCGGGCTTGTGACTGCCACCGGCGAGGTAGCCGAGCTCGCTGATCTGGCCCTCGAACCCGTCGCGGTCGTGCACCGGCACGTACAGCTGGTCGTCGTCGACCGCCATGCCCCAGTGGACGCCGCCGTAGTAGCCGCCAGGGCTTACCTTCTTGTCCCAGCGCACGGCGTTGCCCTTGTCGGGATCGAACGCGATGACGCGACCGGTCTTGTCGCCGACGATCAGGAGCCGACTCCCATCGGGGAGCTTCTTCAGTAGCGGGGTCGAGGGGTCGACGCCACCGGTCTTCGGAACGAATGGACAGTTTCGCTTCGCCCCTTGCTTGTCCCGGTCGAGACACGATCCATTGAAGATGTCGTCGGCGGTGAGCTGATACGACCAGACGATCTCGCCGGTCTTCATGTCGAGCGCGAGGATCGCGTCGGAGGTCTTGGTCGCGGGCGCCGACGCGTTCTGTCCGGTCGTCACGTAGACGCGACCCGCGACCGCATCGACGACGGGTACCCTCCACGCCGACGCACCAGACGGTCCCCACAGCTGGGTGCCCTCCGCGCTCTTCTGCGTCGGCTTTGGCTCGGGCGTCGTGTACGTGCGCCACTTGACCTTGCCGGTCGCCGCGTCCACCGCGATCAGGGCACCGCGCCCCTTGCAGCACTCGTATTTCGGATCGGACGCGGACCGGTGCAATTCGCGGCCGGTGGAGATCGGGATGTACAGGGTACCGTCATGCAGCGTCGCCGACGTCGAGACGTACGCCACCGGAAAGTCGACGAGGTCGGACTCCCAGACCTTCTCGCCGGTCGCGGCGTCGACGCAGTAATACGCATCGGGAAGCATCGAGCCGCCGAAGCACGCGAGCGTGCGATCGCCGGTGCGATGGAGGTCGACGGCGGTGCGCACCCATCGCTTGGCGTTGAACGCCCAGTACGTGCATCCGGACGCCCGATCGATCGCGCGCACGACGCCGGCCTGGTCGCCGACGAACACGCGCGAGCCGGCGACGGTGACGTTCGAGCCCTGGCGCCCGTGCGCCAGCCCGAGCGCCCACTTCACCTTCAGCCGCGAGACATCCGTGGCGGTCAGCTTCGCCATGGCGGCAGACTGGAAGCGCGTGTTCTCGAGCGTGTTGCCATAGCCGGTCCAGCTCGGCCCCGCTAGGTCACGCGCGAGATCGCCGTTGTCGGCGCAGTAGTGTCCGGTGGGCCCCCGGGGATCGTACTTGCTGCCGCCGAGGTACTCCGCGATCGCGATCCGCTGGGCAGCAGTCAGCGTGGCACCGACGTCGCGCATCGCGCCACGCTCGAGCGTCATCACGATCGCCGCGGTCGGAAGCCCGCGGAGCTGGTCGAACGCCATGGGCCGCGCGACGAACTGGTTCACGTCGCTCTGATCGACATGCTTCCCGTCGGGCCCGGGTGGGACAACGTTCGCCGCGAGGTGGCACGCGCCGCAGATCTGGCGGGCATCGGTCTCGCCGGTTGCAACCGCGGCTGGCGGCGGCTGCTGCGACTTGCTGGAGCATGCCGCGAGAACGAGCGTGATGATCACGAGGCAGCAAGTCCGCATCCAGACCATTCTACACCCATGTCGGTCGCCGAGCCTGCTCCGAGGCTGTCTGGACAGGTGCGCGATGACGTGGGATCGTGTTTTCGATGAGGATCTTCGTCACGCTCGTTCTGCTTGGCCTCGTCGCATGCAGCGGAAAAAAGGGCGAGGAGCCCAAGCGCGACCAGCCCATCGCGTCGGCCGTGGACGCCGAGGGCACGTTCAAGCGTGCCTGCGGTCAGTGCCACGTCCCGCGTGAGCAGGCAGCGAAGACGCCTGCGCAAGAGGTGAAGCTCGACCCGAAATTGCCGCCCGACATCCAGGCGTTCATGAAGAAGCGGCTCAGCCAGCCGGCGCCCGATCTCGAGACGCTGCGCACGTACTCGGCAGCTGCGATCGTGCTGGCGCTCGAGCGCGGCACGATGTCCCAGGTCGGCGCGGAGCTGAGCGCGGCGGAGCGTGTCGCCGTCGCCGAGTACCTCTCGGGCAAGAAGTACGACTCGACGATGGTCGTCGGCAACTACTGTGGTCCGAACGTCAGCCAGGGAGAGAAGCTCGACGGGCCTCGCTGGTACGGCGCGAGCAACGGCCCGGCCAACGATCGGTTCCAGCGCGGCGCGGGGCTCACGCGAGAGAATGTTTCGAAGCTCAAGCTGAAGTGGGCATACGCCCTGCCGGAAGGGCGACAGGGCAGCACGCTCGAGACGCTCGGGTCGCGGCTGTTCATCGGCGACACGTCCGGGCGCGTTCACTCCATCGATCGAAGCACCGGCTGTGTGTACTGGATCTACTCCGGCGATCGCTGGGTGCGATCTGCCTTCAACGTGACGAAGCTCGGCGATCACTACGTCGCCGCGTTTGGAACGGCCGCGCTCCCCTACGTGTTCACAGCGCTCGACGCGCTCACCGGTAAGACGCTCTGGAAGCAGACCATCTCCACCGACAAACAGGCTCACTCGTCGAGCTCGCCCGTCATGTACGACGGGACGCTCTACGTCCCGATCTCGGTCGGGTACGAGCAGCGCCAGTCGCAGAGTCCGAAGCACGAGTGTTGTACGGGGCGCGGCGCCGTGATCGCGCTCGACCCGACGAACGGCGCGGCCAAGTGGACCAGCTACATGACGCCCGAGCCGCAGAAGCTCGGAAAGAACGTCGCCGACGTCCAGATGTGGGGCCCTTCGGGCGGTTCGGTCTGGAAGGTGCCGACGATCGATCCCGCGCTCAAGCGCATCTACGTCGGGACCGGCGAGAACATCACGGGGCCGCAGACGGAGACCGGTGGAGCGATCGTGGCGATCGACATGGCCGACGGCAAGATCGCGTGGTCGAAGCGGCTCGCCGACGACGTCATCTTCAATGGCTCCTGCTACACGCCCTGGGTCACCGGCCACTGTGCCGAGAAGCCACCGGTCAGCGCGGACGCCACGAGCCCTGTGCTCGTCGAGCTCCCCGACAAGAAGCGAGTGCTCGTCGGCGCAAACAAGAACAGTCGCGTTGTGGGCCTCGATCCGGACAACAACGGCGCGGTGCTGTGGGACAAGACCATCTCGCCGGGAGGCGGCTTTGGTGGCGTTCACTGGGGCATGGCGACGGACGGGGAGAAGGTCTACATCCCCTACGCCGATCGGTTTCAGTGGCCGAAGCTCACCACGAAGCAGTGGAAGGACCGGCTCGCCAAGAAACAGCCTCACTATCAGGATGAGCACCTCGACGCGGGTGGGCTGGTGGCGCTTCGCGCGTCCGACGGCGCAGAGGTCTGGCGTGTCCACGGCGGCAAGGAGTCGTGCGCTGGCAAGGCGAAGGAATGCGCCAAGGCCTTCGCGTCGCCGCCCACCGTCATCCCCGGCGTGGTGTTCGCTACCTCGCAGGACGGGTTCGTTCGCGCGTACAACACGGACGACGGAGCGCTGCTCTGGGAGTTTGATACGGCACGTGAGTTCGACGCGATCCAGGGCGGCAAGGCGAGCGGCGGCGGCATCGACGGTCCGGGGGGCGTGATCGTTGTCGATGGAATGCTCTACCTGACATCCGGCTACACCGGCGCGTCCGTGATGCCAGGCAACGTGCTGCTCGCGTTCGCGATCGATGGGCGGTGAGTCGAGTTGAGATCGCTCGGAGGTCTCGCTATTCTTGTTTCAAGATGAGTGACGAGCACAAAACCGGACGGGTGCTCGAACAAGGAACGAGATCCCGCATCATCGCTCTCAATTCATCCGCGGGGTGTTCCGATGCGCTGCGTGATGCCGTCGTCGTGTGCGGCTCGCATGGCGCCCCGAACTCGTGTCTCTACGTGATGAAGTTTGGACCCGCGGCGGCGATCTTTCACGACGCTGGTAAGGGCAAGGAGAACTACGCCATCTCCTGTCTCGGGCTCTTCGATAAAGAGCGCATCCCGTGCGCGTCCGCCGATGGGTTCTCGGCGCGTATCGGTGACTCCATCGATATGTTCGAGTGCGGTATCTTGTCGGCTGTGAATGACACTGCGGCTGCACTCGGGCTTCGTGTCGGCATGCCGGTCAAGCAAGCTGCTCAAGACCTCCTGGCGCATCTCGACCGCGGGTAGCCTCATCGTATGGCGACAGTGTTCCATCACATCCACGTCAAGACTGCAGACTGGCGAGCCGTCGTCGACTGGTACACGCGGTGCCTGGGAGCGAAGCTCGTATTCGAGCTCGGCCACGGAAACCAGCCATCCTTCGGGGCACGGCTCGAGCTCAACGGCACCCACGTCCACGTGACGGGTCTGCGCTCGGACGGCATGGGGGAGAAGAGTCCATTCCCCGAGTCGTATGGATTCGAGCACCTCGCATTTTTTGTCGACGAGGACGAGCTTGCTGAACGCCTGGCGACCATGACGGCGGAAGGCGCCAAGATACTCGAGGACGCCGTCTTCCAGGGCGGGCGCGTCGTCTACGTCGAGATTCCGGGACCGATCATGATCGAGCTCATGGTCAGGCGGCCGAAGCGCTGAGCGTGGTGTCGGAGTGGTGCGCTAGCTTCCTGGCGTGCCGCCGATCGATGCGTTGACCGCCGAGCTCGAGTCCGCGCTCGTGCGCGAGCTCGCGGTGGAGTACGCGTGGATCAATCGCGTGAAGTTCGGCTCGCGGCTGCGGCTGCCGCTGCTCATGCTGTCGGACGCGGAGACGCGGCACGGCAGGTGGGTCGGGCCGACGCGGACGCTCGAGCTGGCGAGGGCGCTGGTACTCGAGCGCGTGTGGCCCGAGGTGATCGGTGTGCTCGAGCACGAGATGGCGCACCAGTTCGTCGACGAGGTGCTTGGCGTGCGAGGCGAGACGGCGCACGGCGAGACGTTCCGGACGGTGTGCGCCGAGCGCGGCATCGATGCGAAGGCGGGTGGCCCGCCGGTCGCGTCGGTGGAGGCGACCGAGATCGACCGGGTGCTCGACCGGATCCGGAAGCTGCTCGCGCTCGCCGGCAGCCCGAACCAGCACGAGGCGGAGATGGCGATGCGCAAGGCGCACGAGCTCATGCTCCGGCACAACATCGAGGCGGCGCGCGCGCAGGCAGAGCGCGACTTCGAGGTGCGGCACCTGGGGGATCCGGAGAAGCGGCGGTCGCGCGTCGAGACCGACATCATGATCCTGCTCGCCGAGTCGTTCTTCGTGAAGGTGATCCGGCTGCCGGTGTATCTGCCGCGAACCGGCACGCGTGGCTCGGTGCACGAGATCTCCGGAACGCGGCCCAACGTCGAGATGGCGGCGCACGTGTATGCGTTCTTGCTCGCGACGGCGGAGCGGCTGTGGCGCGAGAACCGCGGGGACGCGCGCGTGCGCAGCGGGCGTGATCGGTTGTCGTATCAGTCGGGGGTGGTGCGCGGGTTTCGCGAGAAGCTCGGAGTGGAGCGCACGGAGCTGCGTGGCACGGGGCTCGTGTGGCGCGGGGACGCGAAGCTGGATGACTTCTATCGGGCGCGTCATCCGAGGATCACGACGCGACGCACGAGCATCCGGCTCGATGGTGCGCACGCCGCGGGTCGCGAGGCGGGGCGGACCGTCGTGCTGCATCGGCCCGTGGAGAGCTCGGGAGGAGGCGGCGGGTCCCCGCGGCTGTTGCGCTAGACGCAAGCGGCCAGTTCGGCTTCGCGGTACCGTTGCGCGTTCATGCAGATCGACGCCGCGCAGTTCACCAAGATCATGTACGCCGTCTACGAGCGGTTCGAGCCGGCTTCGACAGAGGTCTGCTACCGCGAGAACGGGAAAGAGCGGGGCAAGCTGACGGCGCCGGAGGCCGAGCTCGTGGTGGCGATCGCGCAGCTCGCCGTGGCCGCGGATCGCGTGGAGGATGCCGACGAGCGTGCGTTGTTCGAGCAGCTCGCGGCGCACATCTACGTGCACGCCAATGTCGCGACCACGCCCCCGACGCTCGGTCCCGTCGAGGATGGCGAGCGCCGGATCGACCACCTGAAGAGCCATGCCATGCAGTTGCAAGGCAAGCCGAGCGCCGCGCTCGCGTACGCGGTGGCGTACATTCTCGCGATCTCGGATATGGACCTCGATCCCGACGAGGGCCTGATGCTCGAGATCCTGCGCGAGGCGCTCGGGCTCGATGAGGAGAAGGCGGACGATCTGCTGCCGATCGTGAGCGAGCTCATCACGCCGCCGGAGTGAGCCGATGATCTTTCGCTGGCTCACCGAGCGTCGCCGTGCGCGCCTGCTCGAGACGCCATTCGCCCCGGAGTGGACGGCGATCCTCGAACGCAACGTCAAGGCATACGCGTTGCTGAGCGCCGAGCAGCAGCAGTACCTGCGCGACCTGGTCCAGGTGTTCATTGCGGAGAAGAACTGGGAAGGCTGTGGAGGTCTCGAGCTCACCGACGAGATGCGCGTCACGATCGCCGGCAGCGCATGCCTGCTGATCCTCGGGCGCGATCACGATCTGATGCGCGAGATCGAGTCGATCCTCGTCTACCCGAGCAGCGTGATGCTGCCCGACCAGCCGCGCGGGTTCTTCGACGGTCGGCCGGTGGTCAACGAGGGTCCGACGCACGTTCTCGGGGTCGCCCATGGGGGCGGTCCCGTCGTGCTGGCGTGGGACTCGGTGCTGACGGGTGGGCGCACTGCGAAGGATGGGCGGAACCTCGTGATCCACGAGGTCGCGCACAAGATCGACTTTCTCGATGGCGAGGCGGACGGTACGCCGCCGCTCGATACGATGGCCCAGCGCCGCGAGTGGAACCGCGTCTGCTCGGCGGCGTTCCTCGCACACAAGAGCGGCGAGGAGCACGTGCTTCGCGAGTACGCGCAGACCAACGAGGCCGAGTTCTTCGCGGTCGCGAGCGAGGTGTTCTTCGAACGCCCCACGCAGCTCGCCCGCGAGCTCCCCGAGCTATACGGCGTGCTGCGCGGGTTCTACAACCTCGACCTCGGCACGAAGTAGCGATCGAGACGGCCGCTGATCAGCTCGCGGTCGTGATGCAGACGCCAACGCTTGCGACGCCGTTGTCGCAAACGCCGCTCGCACAGTCATGATCGCCGGCGAGGGCGTCAGACGTGGCGGTGTCCCGCGGAATCGTGATCGTGTCGACGACGAACCGGTGCGCCGGGCCGGTGAACGGACCGACGACGTCAGTGCTCGGAGCAGCGCAGCTCGCAAGCACCGCACAGCCAGCGATCCTCATCGCCGCTGCAAAGACCATCCGAGTGAATGTACGTGTCGTCACGATGCCGAACGAGGGCTTCGTGTAGCTCAGCGAACCGTGTCGGACTTCATGCCCATCGAGATGCCGTGCTCGATCTCGCAGCCGCTATCGGCCGACGGGAACGTCCACTTGCTCGCGGCGGCGGTGATGCACTTGCTCATCCCGGCGGGCAGCACGCCATCGACCGTCACACCGGCAACCGCACCGGACGCTTCGATCGCGAGGTGGAGCGTCGCGGACGTCGCCACGCGCTTCGAGGCGGGGAGGCGAAGCCAGCAGTACTCGAGCTCCTCGACGCGGTCGCGCACGACCTGGCCGACCTGCGAGTCAGAGACGCTCTTTGCGTCGTGCGTCGGCTCGGACGACGTCGGCTCGGCCGACGTGCGAGCGCCGAGGATGTAGGACTCGCCGAAGTTCATCTTCGGCATCGGCGCCTCGGGCGCCTTCTTGATGGCGCCGATGACAGCGCGCTTGGACGTGGACGGGGTGGTCGAGCGAGGCTTACCGGCGAAGGCCGGTGACGCCAGAGCGGCGACCGCGGTGAGGAGGAGGATGGTCTTCATGCCTCATCCCTTGAGCATCCCTCATGCCACGGCCAGAACCTTGTAGTTCCGGGCACTTCACTCGTGCCGACAACTCGATCAGCCACGGGTGGGGTGTCACCAAGGCTTGTCGACCCCGTCAATTCGCGCCGGTGATCATCCGGCGAACGGCTTCGAGTCCCCAGGCGCGGTCGATTCGCAGCTCGTGAATCCCGGGGCGCCCGTGGGTGCGCGACGCCAGCTTGCCGTATGCGGCGAGCGGACTCGCGACGCTGCGCGCGGAGCTGCCGCTCGGATCGAACAGCATCCAGTGGAGGACGCCCGCCTCGTGATCGACGTCATCGAACAGCAGGACTCGATCGAGGTCTTGCTCGGGCGTCGATGCCAGCAACAGGACCTTCGCCATCTCGATTGCCCAGTCCTCGAGACCGGCATCGAGCAGCTTGACCTTCTCGACCAGCGCATTGAGGGAGGGCACGATCCGCTGTGTACCCTCGGCGCCCGACCCGCGGAACGCCTGGGCGGCCTGGTCCATGGCAGCCTCGCCACCGGGGCAGACCTGACAGAAGTAGTCGGCGTCCGGATCGTGGAACAGGACGTTGGCTGCGAGCTGCGTGCGGCGGCCACAGTCACACACGAGGACGTTGAGCTCGCCGTCGAGCAGGCGCTGCTTGGCCGCTGGATTGGTCGCGGTGTTGATGCTCTGGACAATCTGGTTGTCACGCGACTGGCCACACGCGGGGCACGTCACGCTGGTCGTTCCGACGATCGACGCGGGCACGGCCGCACCGTGCCACGAACCGCCAGGCCACGCACGGCTACGAAACACTCGCGGCGGCCGCGCTCCGCAGCTCTCTGTACCTATCATCGCAGCTCGATCAACCGCGAGACGCCGAAGGTGATGGTCCAGTCGACGGTGCTGCCCATCTCGTCCCCGAGCCGATGCGCAGCGACGCCGGCCTCGAGCTGCACGGCCCACCATGGATTGACCGCGACCCACGCTCCGGCGCGGACGCCGGCGTTCCAGTCGGTGGCCCCCCAGGGTGTGTACCCGCCGAGTGCCGTCAGCTCGAGCGCGGCCGCATCCGCCAGGATCGGAGCACGGATGGCGATCGCCAGATCGAGGTCGAGTGGCGCGTCAAACCGTTCGTAGCGGAGGGAAGGTCCGATCAGAAACCGGCGGCCGAGCGGGAGCAATGCACTCGCGGATGCGACCGCGATCGAACGTTTCCCGCCCTCGTCGGTATCCGCGCGGCCGCCGCCGAGCGCGAGCCGGAGCTGCATGCGGTGGAGCACGGCGTAGCCTTGCCGTGCCGCGGGCGCACCCTCGCCGGTCCCGAGGGTTCGATCGACCGTCGCGAGCAGTTGCTCTGCCGTCAGGCGATCGTCTTTTGTCTCCGCGATCTGGCGAACCACCATCCGGCCATCGCGCCGGATCACGACGATCCCGGGAATCGGCGTGTCGGTCGAGTCGATCCCGACGTACGTCCGCGAGGTTGCGCCTTCGGGATCGGTAAGGAGCGGATACGTGATCCCGTAGCTGCTCGCGAATGCGCGCGAGGCGGCTGGCTCGTCGAGGCTGATCCCGAGGAGGGTCACGCCCCGTGCGCGGAAGGCTTCGTGGTTCTGGGCCAGCTCACCGAGCTGGTGCTTGCACCACAGTCACCAGTGCCCCCGATAAAATACGAGGACGACGTGCCCGGCGGACAGCGCGTCAAACAGCCGCACCATCTTACCTTCGTGTGACATGAGGGCGAAGGTTGCAACGCTTGTGTCGGCCGCTACATTGGCTACAGCTGGCCGGGCGATCTCGATCGACGTGACCGCGCTGCAGCCGGTTGCAGCGATGGCCACCGCGAAGCTTCGCACGCGAACAGTCTACACCGTCGGAGGAGGCGTACACGGCGGCCCAAATGCCTACCTTCCCAGCGTGCACGTTTGATACGAGCGCGTGCGGCGGCGGCACGTGCGGTGACGGCGTGATCAATGGACCCGAGCAGTGCGACGGCGCGACGAACCAGACGTGCTTCTCGATCGGCTTTGACGGCGGCAGTGTTGGCTGTAGCGACGCGACCTGTTCGTTCGCGGTCGACAACTGTTCGAAGTTCGGCTGGAACCCGGAGTCGCTGAACGAGGTCGAGGCGCTGGCGGTCGGCGGGTTCTCGCCAGACGATATCTGGGCCGTCGGCTCCAATGGTCGTGCGACTCGCTACGACGGTCGGAGGTGGCTGTCGTCTCCGACGAACGTCACGAACCATCTGATCGCGGTGTGGAGCATCGCCGCCAACGACGCCTGGGCTGTGGGCCTCGGGCAGAGCTCCGCGGTTCCGTCACTGCTGCTGAAGTTCGACGGCACCAGCTGGAATCGTGTCCTGAGCGCGCCGGTGGCCGACTACGTGGATGTCTGGGCAGCGAGCTCGAACGCGGTGTTCGCTGCGACCAGCGCGAACGGGATCCAGGCCTTCGATGGCATGACGTGGAGCCAGCTCGGTACGTTCAATCGCAAGGCGATCGCGATCCGCGGCAGCTCGATCAATGACATCTGGGTGGCGACCGAGTCCGATGCTCTCAACGGAGAGCTGATGCACTGGAACGGCACCGGGTGGTCGTCGGCGACCCTGACCAACGCGAAGATCCGGTTCATCGACGTCAATGCCCCCGACGATGTCTGGGTAGCCGCCACGACACCACGTCTCGTATGAACGGCGTGATCGCTCACTACGACGGCACCACGTGGACGAGCTGGCGCGAGCCCCAGAACGTCTACAATGCCATCGCGTCCTCCGCCCCGAACGATGCCTGGGTTTCAGGGGCGGACGGGCACATGCGCCACTTCGATGGCGTCGGCTGGACCGCCACGACGTACATCGGCGCGACCCCGCAGGGCACCTCCGCGGTGTCAGGCCTGATCAGCTTCAACGGGATCGAAGTCGTGGCGGTCTCGACGTTGAAGCTCGCGTATCGCTACCGCGGCCAGGCGTTCGGCAGGGTCCAGCCCCTCCCGTTCGTTGATCCGCTGGCCGCGTCGATCAACCTCGCCATGTGGAGCACGAGCGCGGTCAATGTCTGGGTCGCGACGGCGAAGGGCGAGGTGTTCCACTTCGACGGCACCGACTGGTCGCTGTCGCTGTTGATCGATCCGACCGGGGCCGTGCTCGCGTCGTCGATCTGGGGAACGTCGGCGTCCGATGTCTGGGTCGGGACGAACGGCGGACGGGTGTTCCAGTTCGATGGGGTCACCTGGACGCCGCATGACGTTGCCGGTTTCGGTCTGCCGGTCACCAAGGTGTGGGGCGCAGGTCCGGGAGACGTCTGGGCGTTCTCGGTCAGCGGCGCGTTCCACTGGACCGGCACGACATGGACGCGACACGTCCTGTCAGCCACTCGCGTGCTCGGCGCCGAAGGCAGCGGCGCGAACGACATCTATGCGGTCACGGTGCCCGACGTCAACGGCGACGCGCTGTGGCGCTGGAACGGAATCATGTGGACCCCAGCGCCGCGCACGGGACCGGGCGCCTTCCTCCCGACCACGCGCATCAACAACGTGGTCGCGATCGCGCAGGACCTCGTGTTCGTCGTCGCGAACAACGGCCATATCCATCGCTGGGACGGCACGATGTGGACCGATGACGTCGTCGAGGCAGTGGCGGAGCTCACGCTGGTCGCAGGCTCGGCACCGGACGACGTGATCGCCGCGAGTGAGCGCGAGCTGTTCCACTGGGATCAGCGCCAGTGGTCGGCCGTCCGACCGCCACTCGACTTCGTCCCGAACACGCTGGACTACCTGCCGATGACGGACCTGAGCGTGACCCCGGGCCGCGTGGACATGCTGCTGCAGAAGGCGCGCATCCGGAATTTGCTCCGCACTCGCCCGCTCACGTGCCGGTCGACCGAGCTCGACTGCACCGACGGTGTCGACGATGACTGCAACGGGCTGATCGACCGCGCCGACACGTCGCAGTGCCCGTAGCTCACGCTCTGGTCAGAGGAACCAGCTGGTCGCGATCATCGCGATCAGCACGACAGGGGCAAGGGCGAGCGCGCACGCAGCCACGTAGGTCCGAAGCGGCAGCGTGGTGAACGCGAGCGCGTAGCTCAGCGGTGGGTTGAACCACAGCACCAGGCGCAGCGCGAGCACGGCGCGGAACGGATGGGTCTCGAGCATGTCGAACATGCGGCGGAGGTGGCGCTGCTTCGGCCGCCACGGGTCCGAGCCCGCACGCCGCATGCGCCGCGCGATCACGAACGGGACGGTGACCGCGAGCATGCCGCCGCCGAATCCGACCACGAAGCCGACGTACGGACCGAACGCGAGCCGACCGCCGATCACGAACGCCATCCCGGGCAAGCCGACGAACGAGCCTGCAACGAACGCAGCGATGAACAGCACAGGTGCGGCCGGGCCGAGCGACTCGAGCCACGCCGCCACGGTGGTCGGTGTGACGGCACCGGTCCGCCACAGGTAGACGGCGCCGCCGACGAATGCTGCGGCGAACAGCCCGAGGAGCACGCGGCGTGCAGTGCGCGACAGCTTCATCGAGGTACCGGTTTCTCGAAGTATCACGGCTCCCGCTGATCTCGTCAGCGGTCATCCCGGTGGCAGGAACTATCGCGGGACCGAGGAGCAACGGCGATGTTATCTACGCTGCATGCGACGAACTGCGGTGTGGCTCGCGCTGCTCGGACTGACCGGGTGCAGCGTCGACGGGGCGGGAGCGGGTGGTTCGGGCAGTGACGCCGGCGGCGGGTCTGGCGAGCCGACCTGCACGGGTACGGATGTCGACGACGATGGCTGGATCGACGAGGTCGAGGTCGCGGTCGGTACGTCGCCCAGCGACGCGGCCGATACTCCGCCCGCACGCGGGCTCGAGGTGTTCGTGATGCCGCACCACGAGATGCCGACGCCCGCTTCGCGCGACATCGTTCAAGCGGCGCGGCTCACTCGCGCAGATGTCGGGATCCTGCTCGACACCACGGGCTCGATGCTCGGCTACACGAGCCGCATCCAGATGCACCTCCACACGATCATGACCTCGATCTCGGCCGAGGTCGACGACGTCGCCTTTGGCGCTGCCGGATACGGTGACTTCCCTCCGCCGACAGGTCTCGATAGCTCGAACTCGTGGGCCGACGTGCCGTTCTACGTCGTCCATCGGATGATGACGGCGCGGACCACGGCGGGTCTGGCGTCGCTGCGCAGCTCTCTGTACTTCACCGGCATCCTCACCGGCGGTCTCGGCCCGTGGTTCGCCGTGATGCGTGGTGGCGACGAACCGGAGCAGGGCTGGGAAGCGTTGCGCCAGGCCGCGACCGGCGTGGGCGTCACGTTCCCCGTTCAAGGTGGCACCCGCTCGGTGCCGCCGTTCTCGCCGACGACCGTGCTCCCCCCGACGATTCCCGCGGGCGAGGAGGTCGGGACGCTCGGCGGGTACGGGTTTCGGCCCGACAGCGTGCCGGTCATCGTGATGATCACCGACACCAGCAATCATCAGGACACCGTCATCCCCACCACGCCACCGATCGCGACGCGCGCCGTCGCGCTCCAGGCGTTGCACGATCGTGGAGCTCGGGTCATCGGCCTGACGGCGTGGAGCCCAGCGGGCCGCGCCGACCTCGCGGACGTCGCACTCCAGACCAATGCGCGCGTTCCTCCCACGATCTGGGGCACCGGCGCAGCGCGGCCGGCGAACTGTCCGCTGGGCAGCTGCTGCGTGTCGCCCAACGACCCCGACTACCCGGGCTCGGTCGCCGTCCAACCGCTGCCTGACTCCGACGGGTTGTGCACCCTGGTGTTCGCCGGGGACAAGTACAACGCCAACCTCGCCACGATCATCGCGCAGGCGGTGCGTGCGCTCGCACAGGGCGGCATGTTCGAGCTCTCGGCCGCGGTGCGTGATGATGCGACGGACGCGATCGACGTAAACGATGCGTTCGTCGAGCGCGTCGAGGCCGTCGCGGATGGCGCATGTGCAGGCAGTGCCGTCGTTGACCTCGATGGCGACGGGTTCGCCGATCAGTTCCCCGCGGGGATCTCCGGCGCACCGGCCTGCTTCCGACTCGTGGCGAAGGCCAACCAGAGTGTGCCTCCGACCGATACTGCCCAGGTATTCGCTGCCACGTTGCAGATCAACGGCGACGGGCTCGCAGCGTTCGCTTCGAAGCAAGTGCTGTTCGTCGTGCCCACGAGCTCGTGCGGCGGGCCGATCTTCCTCTAGCTCACTTCGGTTTGTGAGCGAGGCGCTTGGTCGTGCCGTCTTCGAGCTGGACGTCCACCGTGTTGCCGTTCGT
>JACCQV010000793.1 GCA_013813945.1 Deltaproteobacteria bacterium
CCTCGCATGGATCGGCGTGGGACCACTGCGCGTGCCGGGCGTGATCGCCGTGGGCGAGGCGTTTCTCGCACTCGAGTGGCTGGAGCTCAGATCGCGCGGGGGCCACGCGTTCGATGCGGAGCTCGGGCGCGGGCTCGCCGCGCTCCACCGACTCGGTGCACCCGCGTTCGGCCACGCCGGCACGAGCTTCCTCGCCACGATCGCGCAGGACAACACGGCGGAGAGCGATGTCGTCACGCACTGGATCGAACGCCGGGTGCGGCCGCTGTGCTCGCTCGCGAGGCTCGGGCTCGATCGAAAGCTCGATGCGCTGGCCGCGCGCACGGATCGGTTCGGCCCACCCGAGCCGCCGGCTCGGCTGCATGGGGATCTATGGTGGGGGAATGTCGCCGCGTGCGCCGGTGCTCCCGTGCTGATCGATCCAGCGGTCTACGGAGGGCACCGCGAGGTCGATCTCGCGATGCTCGCGCTGTTCGGCAGCGTGAGCCCGGCGTTGATCGATGCGTACTGCGAGGTGTGGCCGCTCGATCCCGGGTGGCGCGAGCGTGTGCGGCTGTGGCAGCTCTATCCACTCGCAGCACATGCGGTGCTGTTTGGCGGCGGATACAGCGCACAGGTAGTGCGGATCCTCGACGATCTCACGTAGTGCTCGCGGACATCGGATGCGTTCGCGCGCTACCAACAGGACATGGCCGATGACCGCTCCGTGATCTCCGTCGCCGTGCAGGCACTGGCCGAGCGCGCCGTCGAAGCGACCCGAACCCTGACCCGCGGTGGCGAGGGGATCGACGAGCATCAGGTTGTCGTCGAACGAGTCGCGTACGCCGCGACCGAGGCTCGCGTGATCGCAGAGCTGGCGCGTGCCCCGGAACCGATGGCCGCTGCTGCCCGGGTCGCTGCCGCCGAGCTCGCCGCCGCGATCCCGTACCGCCTCGCTCCGATCGCGCCGCTGCTCGGCCTTCACGATCTCGCCTATGACGCGCAGACCACCGCCGCGATCGCCGCCGGCATCGCACCGGTCGCGGTCGAGGAGATCGGCGCGACCGCGATGGCGGCCGAAGGCCGACTGCTGTGGCCGCTCGACGAGATCCTCACCGAGGTTCGCGCCAACGTCCGCGCCTTCGCCGAGCGCGAGATCATTCCTCACGCCGAGCGGATCCATCATCACGACGAGCTCGTTCCCGAGCGGTTCATCTCGGAGATGGCCAAGCTCGGATACTTCGGGCTCGCGATCCCGGAGAAGTACGGCGGGCACGAGCTCGGGAACCTCGCGATGATCCTGACCACCGAGGAGCTGTCGCGCGGATCTCTCGCGGCCGCTGGCTCGCTGATCACGCGCCCGGAGATCCTCGCCAAGGCTTTGATCGCCGGCGGCACCGAGGAGCAGAAGCAGCACTGGTTGCCGCGCCTCGCATCGGGCGAGGTGATGGCCGCGATCTCGGTGACCGAGCCCAACGTCGGGTCGGATGTCGCGTCGGTCGCGTGCAGCGCCCACGCAGCGGACGGCGGCTACACGATCACAGGGGCGAAGGCGTGGTGCACGTTCGCGGGACGCGCCGACGTGATCGCGCTGCTCGCCCGCACCGATCCGGATCTCTCCAAGGGCGCGCGCGGGCTGACGCTGTTCATCGTCGACAAGCCGCGGTTCGACGGTCACGAGTTCACGGCGACCCAGCCGGGCGGCGGAACGTTGACCGGCAAGGCCGATCGCACGCCGGGCTACCGCGGCATGCACTCCTTCACGTTGTCCTTCGATACGTGGTTCGTGCCCGGCGCGCAGCTGGTCGGCGGCGCCGAGGGACTGGGCCGAGGCTTCGCGCTCCAGATGGCTGGGTTCGCCGCCGGTCGGCTGCAGACCGGCGGACGTGCGTGTGGGTTGACCGCCGCCGCACTCGAGCACACCTCTCGCTACGTCGCGGAACGCAAGCAATTCGGACGCGCAATTGGCGAGTACGGGCTCACGCGGTACCACCTCGGGCGGATGGCCTCCCGGCTGACGGCGGCCCGGGCGATCACTTACGCCGCCGCGACTGCGATGGATGCTGACGAGAGGCGTGCCTCCCCGCTCGCTGCCATGGCCAAGCTGTTCGCCTGCGACGTCGCCGTCGAGGTCACCCAGCTCGGACAATTGCTTCACGGCGGTTGGGGTTACGCGGAGGAGTACCCGATCAGCCGCTACGTGGCGGACGCCCAAGTCTTGCCGATCTTCGAGGGAGTCAAGCCCATCCTGACCCTGAAGGTCATCGGCCGATCACTGCTTTCTAGGTGATTGGCCGAGGCTGAGAGGTGGTTCACAACTACCCCAACAGCATCCCGGCCAGGAATTCCAATTGGCCCCCGAGCCCGTCTATGATGTCGGGACTATGAGAAATCTGTGCGCGTGGCTAGGGGTAGCCATGCTGATGGTCGCGTTCACTTCGACTCCTGCGCGTGCGCAGTCGAGTGAACCGCTGAAGCCGTACGTCGTGTTCATGCTCGACACGTCGGGATCGATGGTCAACACCGGACCTGGTGAAGGCAATCCGACAGGCAGCGGTCCGCCGAGCTGCGGCGGTCTCGACAACCGACTCAATCATGCGAAGTGCGCGATCAACAAGATCGTCAACTCGTATGGCGACATGGTGTTCGCGCTCGGTCGCTTCCGCGAGACCCCGGGCGGAACGTTCGCGAACTCGTGCGATGTGAATGGTGACGGACAGGGTGGCGGCGCGGATCAGTGCACGACTTCCGGCGTGAACTGCGCCCCCTGCAGTTGCAATGGAATCGGATGCGCCCCGGGTTGCACGTCGGACATGCGCTCCGATCACCGCGCCGAGATGCTCACCAGCCTCGTCGACGGCAATAATCAGCTTGCCGGATTTCTCACCGACAACTCGTGCGGTACCTGCTCGCTGCCGGCGGTGGGCGCGGCGCCGACGCCGGCCGACGAGATCTGGGGCGCTGGCAGCTGGACGCCGCTCGGCGGAACGCTGCTCGGCGCACACCGCTACTGGCAGGGCCTGCAGGCGACCAACGGCACGGTGCTGTGGCCGAGCACGGCCAGCGGCTTCGATCCGATCCGAGCGGATCCGAAGAAGACGAACTTCCTCCCCACCGGATGTAACCCGAACCCGACGACGTGCGTGATGGCGGGGCAAGGCCCGTGCTGCGCGGAGCAGTGTCGCCCGTACATCACGATCCTCCTCACCGACGGCGATGAGACCTGCGGCGGCAACGCACCGGCCGCAGCCCTCGCCGCGAAGAACAACACGATCATCGACAACCGCCAGTACCGGATCGAGACCAAGGTGATCGGCCTCGGCCGCCCCGTGGGCGACGCCGATATCGAGGCGATCGCGGTCGCGGGAAGCCTCAACCCGGACCCACTCGCCAACGACGGATTCTACGCGAACGACGAGCAGTCGTTGCAGCTGGCGATCTCGCAGATCCTCGACGACGCCATCCGTACCGAGCTGTGCAACACGCTCGACGATGACTGCGACTCGATCGCCGATGAAGGCTTCACCACGGGTGGCGCGTGCAACAACGGACTGCTCGGCCAGTGCCGCGTGGTCGGAAGCACGGGCTGTCGCGCCGATGGTGCCGGTACCCAGTGCAACGCGGGCCGCGCCGCGTGCGTCGGGATCCCGAACGGCAACGCGTGCACGGTCGTCAACGCAACGATGACGCCAGCGAGCGGCGTCGCAGGCACGTGTCAGGGCAGCGTCTGCGTGCCGACGGCGCGTCCCGACGAGCTCGGCACCACGCCGCGCTGCAACAACCTCGACGACGACTGCGACGGCCTGATCGATGAAGGCGTCACCGGCTGTACCTGCAGCGTGGGCACCGAGATCTGTGACGGCGATGACGACGACTGCGACGGCAACATCGACGAGAACACGTCGGTCCCGTGCGCGAACGGCACGTGCGTCGGCGTCCAGCCGTGCAACGGCGCCGCCGGCCTCGGCGCGTGCACCGCGGCGACGCCGGGCACCGAGGTCTGCAACGGCATCGACGACACCTGCGACGGCATCATCGACGGCTTCCAGCAGGCGTGCTCGAACATGGATTGCCCCGGCGGCAACTGCAGCGTGACCGGCGGCAATGGCACCTGTAATGGCGGCACGCGCGCGGGCCTGCGCTGCGACACGTTCCCTGCATTCGATCCGCGCAACAACCCGGGCGGCAACCCTGCATCGCTCTGCCAGTCCGGCGTGAACGCTGCGGCGTGCGTGTGCAACCCAGGCAACCGGACCTGCCCACTCAACGGCCCACCACCCGGCACGTTCACCGCGTGCGTTCAGGAGATCCAGCCGGGCATCGAGATCTGCAACCTCCTCGATGACGACTGCGATGGCCTCGTCGACGAGACGCCGGCGATCACCTGCACCAACAACACCCAGTGCGCGGGTTCTCCGATGACACCGACCTGCATCAACCCGACCGGCGTGGCGAACGCGGGCACGTGCCGTCCCGCCGACTGCTCGATCAACAGCTGCGGTGGCGAGCTCCGGTGCGTGGCGGGCGTTCAGACCTGCACCGCGGTCAGCGGCACCGACAACACCTGCAACGGCGTCGACGAGGACTGCGATATGTCGGTCGACGAACACTGGCTGTGCGCGGATCCCGACGGCGTCGACAACATCCCGGGCAACGCGGACGACTGTCCGTGCACCGCGAACGGCGTGTGTAACGCAAAGGAAGCGTGTGAGAACGGCGGCGTCGTCTGCACCGGTGATCCGGTCGGTCAGGAGGCGTGTAACTGTCTCGACGATAACTGCAACGGTCAGATCGACGAGGGCACGCTGTGCGGCGCTGGCGCGACCTGTACGAGCTGCCAGTGCGCGTTCCAGTGCATCCCCGGCGAGTTCGCATGCCCGATGGGCAAGGCGTGTATCGGCGGGTTCTGTCTCGCGGACCCGTGCTTCAACTTCACGTGCCCGGTGGTCGCCGGTGACAAGCAGATCTGCCGACCCAAGGCCGCCAACCCGAGCGACAAGGAGTGTGTCTCCGCCTGCGCGCCGGGCGTGCACAACTGCAACTCGCCGAACATCTGCTTCTTGCCGACCGGCGAGTGCAAGCCGGACAACTGCACGACGTTCCCCGCTTACTGCACAGCGAACCAGAACTGCATCAATGGTACGTGCGTCTCCAACCCCTGCCAGGGCGTGACCTGCGCGGCGGGTCAGAACTGCGTCGGCGGTCAGTGCTTCGGCAGCTGCGCAGGCGTCGATTGCCCGGATGGTCAGCGCTGCCGACTCGGCGTGTGCGAGACCAACCCGTGCAACCCGGCGTGCCCGGCGGGCCAGGTCTGTCAGGACGGGGATGGCTCGTGCATCCCGAACCCGTGCGGCTTCGTGGTCTGCCCGCAGGGTCAGTACTGCAACGCGAACAACGGCGGAATGTGTGAGGACGACCCGTGTGACATCTTCTCCATCGTGTGTGCGACGGGCGAAGTCTGCGTCGGTGGCACGTGCTTCGACGAGAATGACTTCAAGCCGGACGCCGGTGGCGAGACGCACGTCACCACCGGTGGTGGCGGCGGTTGCAGCACGAATGGCGATGCAGGCGGCTCGCTGCTCCTCGGCCTCGGGCTGGTGATGCTGCTCCGCCGGCGCCGCGTCGGAGGTGCCTCGTGAAGACGATCCTGCTGCGTGCTCTCGGAGTGGCGGCGCTCGCGCTGGTCTCGGCGACGTCGCTGTCGTGCGATGTCAACGAATACTGCATCGGCTGCGCGGTCAACGGCGATGGCGGCAACGGCGACTCCACGGATGGTGGAGACGGCGATGCGGTCGACGCGCCCGACGGCGATGCACCCGACGCGTCGGACTGCATTCCAGCGGGGGCCGAGGTCTGTAACGACAAGGATGACGATTGCGACGGCAATACTGACGAAGGCTCGCTGCCGACGATCGGTGAGGCCTGCTCGAGCGCACCGGCAATCAACTCCGGTCAGGGCGAGTGCGCGGGCGGCGTCAAGCAGTGCAGCGCGAACGGAACGATCGTGTGCAGCAAGCCGCCGTCGCCGGAGCTGTGCGACCTCAAGGACAACAACTGCAACGGGCTCACCGATGAAGGTGATCCGGGCGGTGGCGCGCTGTGCGGAACCAACACGGGTGAATGCACGGCCGGCGTCAACCGCTGCGTCAATGGAGCGATCGACTGCGTCGGCGACATCGGTTCCGTGGGCGGGCAGACCGAGGTCTGCAACAATCGCGATGACGACTGCGATGGCATGTTCGACGAGAACGTCGTCACCGGTGGCGCATGCACGACGGGCACCGATACCGGTCTGTGCGACCGCGGCACGCTGATGTGCCTGGGTGGCATCTCGACCTGCGTCGGCCAGATCGGTCCGACGTTCGAGCTGTGTGACGGCTTCGATCAGGACTGCGACGGCAACAACACCAACGGCTACAACCTGATGACGGACGTGCAGAACTGCGGCTCGTGCGGCATGAGCTGCAACCTCCCCAATTCGTTCGAGGGCTGCGCAGGCGGTCTGTGTGCGATCGTTGCGTGTGAGCCGAACTTCTTCAACAACAACAACGTGACGAGCGATGGCTGCGAGTTCAACTGCGGTCACCCGTTCCTCGGCGCCGAGGTCTGCAACGGGATCGATGACGACTGCGACGGTCTCACCGACATCGCGGATCCCGATATGACGGCCCCGACCGGCCTGTGCGACTTCGACGGCGCATGCTCGACGGGGACCACCCTGTTCTGCGGACCGCCTCCGGGGATGCCGGCAGGAACGATCACCTGGCGCTGCGACTACTCGAACCCGAACGTCCAGAAGGATGCGAGCGGCAATCTCATCCCGGAGACGCGCTGTGACAGCGACATCGTTGCCGGCGTCCAGGCGGACAATGATTGCGATGGCCGCATCGACGAGTCGCAGGAGCCGAACCTCGGCAACTCGTGCACCAACGGGATGCAGGGTCTATGTCAGTCGACGGGCACGTTCATCTGCAACGCGGCCAACCGTGATCTCGCAGCCACGTGTAATGCGCCCGCGGGCGGCACCGCGACGGCGGAGACCTGCGACGGCATCGACAACAACTGCGATGGCATCGTCGACAACGGCGCGAACCTCGGCACGCTCGCCGGCCAGGAGTGGGTGAACATCCCCGGCAGCACCGTCGACATCATGAAGTACGAAGCGTCGCGCCCGGATGCACTCACGACGAACTCGCTCCAGACGCACGCTTGCTCGACCGCGGGTCGGGCGCCCTGGACCAACGTCACCTATCCGCAGGCGGTCGCTGCATGCTCGTCGATCAGCGCGCGCCTCTGCACCGAGGCGGAGTGGCAGTCGATGTGTACGCCGCCGTCGATCTACCCGGTCGCGGGTCCGGCGACCACAGGCGTGACCGACTTCAGCTTCATCGAGGCCGAGGATGCGATTGCCAACACCCAAATCGGCCCCGCAAGCCAGGCGTGGGTCCGACAGGCGCCGCTGAGCTTCAACGGCATCACCGCGATGCAGGTCGCCAACAATGGCTTCCAGGTCATCGACCCGACGACGGCGCTCGCCACCGCGTCGCGCCTCGACTACCAGCTGAACCTGGCCGCTGCGACCGGTTACCGGGTCTGGACGCGTATGCGCCACACCACCTCGACGATCTATGGCGTCCAGACGGCGCCGTCGTCCACGCTGGCACCGACCTCGCATACGTCAACAGGAGTCGGCGATCTCGTGATCGTGATGTCGTTCACGCGGTCCACCAGCGGTGTGCCGACCCATACGCTGCAGGCAGGGTTCACCCTGCTCACGAGTCAAGCACTCGATGACGGCAACGATGATGCTCGATTGTCCGTGGCCTACCGGGTCGCCACGGCGGCAGGCGCGCAGACAAATCAGGCCTTCGTGGCAAGCGGCGGCACGGGGCTCACGAGCTTCAGCGGGATCACCGTGATCAATGCCGGTCACTATGATCTCGCGAACACGTCGGCGACGAGCGCGGTCAACGCGACGAACAACGTAGGTCCCGACCCTTCGTCGATTACCGTGACTGTGCCATCGGCAGTCATCGCGCTCGGCGCCTGGCGCATGAGTGCCAGCGACACGGTGTCGGTGTTCAACCCCAGCGACTTGACGTTACAGTCGCAGGTCTCCGGTTCGAACAGCGCTGACCTCGCGACGGCGCGCCCCTTCACGATCGTCGCTCCTGCGGATACGACCTTCGATCCCGCAGCGTTCCCCTACTTTGCTCCGAGTGCGACCCTCACGGGAACCGTGGGAGTGACCATCGCCATCGGGCTGCGGTCGGACATCTGGATGGGCATCAACGCAGGTGCGACCGCCGGAGCACCGCGCCCGGGCGGGGCCAAGCTCTCCACGCCAAACCAGTGGCAATGGGTCGCCGGTCCGCTGCTCACCACGGGCGCCGCGGGCACCTACACGCTGAGCCTGTTCACGGGGCAGGACGGCGTCTACGTCGACACGATCGCGATCAGCCGTCAGGTCACGAACGCTCCCACGTTCGACAACTCGTGGGCGTATCAGAACAACCCACGCACCGAGCAACCTGGCGTGTGTAATGACGAATCGTTCGACACCGACGCGGTGACGCCCGGCGATCAGGATGGCATCTTGCCCGCGGGTCAGTTCCCGGCGTGCTTCGCGAACCAGACGGCCGCCGACGATGCGTACGACATGAGTGGCAACGTCAAGGAGTGGACGCTGGCGCGCGTCGCAGGCCAGAACCCGCTGCGCGGCGGTTCGTCGAACAACGAGACCTCCGGTCAGACCTGCGGACTGAACTTCACGCTCGCGGACGATCAGTTCTTCTTCCCGAACGCCGGCTTCCGCTGCTGCCGGTAACAGGCTCGTAGCGCGTGGACCCCGGCCACGAGCGTTGCACCCGCTGCTTGTTCCAGCAGCGGGTGTGTCTGTGCGCGCAGATTCCCCGGATCGAGACGCAGACGCGGATCGTGATCGTGCGCCATCACCTCGAGAAGTGGCGATCCTCCAACTCGGGCCGGCTCGCTCACCTCGCACTCGTCAACAGCGAGCTGGTCGATCACGGCGGCACCGACGGACCGGCGGTTCTTCCTCCCCTCGACGGTGCGTGGCTCGTGTTCCCCGAGGGCGAGCCGCGGCGTGCGGCGCCGGAGCCCCAACCACGCCAGCTCGTGGTCCTCGACGCGACGTGGTCTCAGGCCCGGCGGATGTTCCGCAAGATCGACGCGCTGCGCGGACTGCCCATCCTGCGGCTCCCCGACGGCCCGATGCGGGCGGCGCGGCTGCGCGAGTCACCCGGCGAGGGCCGCGTGTCCACGATCGAGGCGATCGCGGGCGCGCTCCGACTGATCGAGGGGGAGGGCCCGGCGGCCCCCCTGGAGACCCTGTTCGATCTGGCGGTATCTCGCGCAGTTGCGACCGGTCGGTCGCTGGATTCCTGACCCCCATTCCACTAACCTCGGAGGGCCGTGGGTGGGATTCCGATCTCGGTCAAGCTCATCCTCGCGACCTCCATCGTGGTCGCGGCGGCGGTGGGCACGGCCACGTGGTTCGGGCAAAAGTCGATCGACGATCTGACCGAGACCTCGATCCAGATTCGCCGCGAGACGGGCGAGCGGTCGATCGTTCGCGAGTCCGAGCTGGTGGTCAAGGCGGTCGCGACCGCGGTCGCCTTCCCGCTGTCGACCGGCACGCTCGCAGACATTCCGTCTCTCCTCGACAGTACCATCCGGGAGGACAAGAAGACCGGCGAGAACCGGGTCAAGTGGCTCGTCGTCACTGACGCACAGGGTGTCGTGGTCGGTTCGACCTCGGGCGCGCCGCCCAAGGACAAGCTCGACGAGCTCGAGCGCCGGCTGGTCGACGGAATCAAGAACGGAGATGTCGTCCACGCACAATCGGGTGAGGCGACGGATTGGGTCTATGGCGCACCCGCGAAGCTCGGTACCAGCCAGGTCGGCTCGCTGCGGATCGGGGTGTCGACGGCCGGGCTCGACAAGGAGCTCCAGACCTCGCTGTCGCAAGCCGAGGATCGTGCGGGTGCGGCGCGTAACAAGATGCTGCTGGTGTCGCTCGTCGTGCTCGGAATCGGCGTCGTGCTCGCGGCACTCCAGGGTGTCCGGCTCGCGCAACCGATCAAGCAGCTGACGTTCCAGGCCGAGCGGATCGCAGCCGGTGACCTGCAGGGTCGCGTGCCCGAGGATCGCGGCGACGAGCTCGGCGTGCTCGCGCGCGCCTTCAACAAGATGGCAGATGAGATCCGGCACCTCCTCGTCGAGCAGGCGCAGAAGGCATCGCTCGAGAAGGAGATGTCGCTCGCGCGGCAGGTCCAGCAGGCGATGTTGCCGCCCGACACGCTCGACATGCACGGGCACCTCAAGGTCGTTGGCTACTGCATGCCGGCGTCCCACTGCGGCGGTGACTGGTGGACGTACATCAAGCTGTCGAACGGCCGCATGCTGCTCGTCGTCGGTGATGCGACCGGTCACGGCATTCACTCCGCGATGATCGCGGCGACCGCGCGCGGTGCCGTCGAAGCGCTCTCCGGGATCGACGAGCGCCTGCTGACGCCGGAGCAGGTGCTCAAGGCGATCGACTCGGCGATCCGCCAGGTCGGCGAGCACAACGTCTTGATGACTGCGTTCGCGGCGCTGTTCGATTCGACGAACGGCATCCTCCACTATGCGAACGCGGGCCAGAACTTCCCGTACGTGATGAAGCTGGGAGACACCCGGCTTCTCGAGGACGCGAGCATCATCGCCGCGAGCGGTAATCCGCTCGGCGACCGCAACATTCCGGTCGAGATCCGGCGCGGCTCGCTGCAGCTGCGGCCGGGCGACCTGTTCGTCTGCTTCACCGATGGCCTCGTCGAGCGCGCGAATCCGACGGGCAAGCTGTTCGGCGATCGAAGACTTCGTCATGCGCTGACCGGCCAGCCACTGCCCGATGGGCCGGCGCTGGTTCACCTGCGTGACCGCCTGGTCGAGACCCTCGAGGTCTACGCGGAGGGCATTCCGGCCGAGGACGACATCACGCTCGTGCTGTGTCAGTTCGATCCGCCGGCCAACCGGCAGAGCGTGCCGCCGGCCAACCGGCAGAGCGTGGGCCGCGGAGCGGCATGACGATGCGGAGCCGGCGAGCGCACGTGCTCGCGGTGATCGTCGCGACGTCGCTTGGAGCCAGCGGCGCGCGCGCTCAGGGCCCCGGTGTCGATGTGGCCGACCTGCCGCCGCTGCCGGCGACCGACGACGAGGTCTCGAGCTCCGCGACGCTGCTCGCCGCAGCCTCCGCGGAGGAGGACGTCGTGGTCGGTGCCGCCAAGCGCGAGCAGACGCTCGGCAACGTGGCCTCCGCGGTCACGGTCGTGTCGAGCGATCGGATCAGGCGGTTTGGCTACCGCACGGTCAGCGAGGCGATCGCCGGCGTCGCGGGCGTGTTCATCCAGGACACGCGGCTGACCCAGCAGGTCGGCATCCGCGGCGTCCAGGTCCCGGGCGGATTCAACAGCCGGATCCTGGTGCTCGTCGACGGTGCAACGCTCAACGAGGCGTGGGGTGCGTTCGCCGGCGTCGGGTACGACGGCCTCGTCTCGATCGATGACATCGCGCGGATCGAGGTGATCCGTGGCCCGGTCGGCGCGGTCTATGGCACGAACGCGTTCTTCGCGATCATCAACATCGTCACGCGCAGCGCGGCCGAGGGCCAGCGTGCGTGGGGGCGGGTCGCGATCAACTCGATCAACGGTGTCGTCACCACCGCGGGGTTCGCGGCCGGTGGGGTCAATCAGCAAGTACGCGGCTCGCTGCTCGTCATGGATCGGTTCGGCGAGAGCCTGCAGGTCGACGAGATCAGCGCCGATCCGCTGGCCGCCGACGGTGCGCGCACGCTGATCGGTGCGGTCGTTGGCCAGTACGAGGGCAGCTTCCTGCAACTTCGCGCCTATCGCAGTCGGCGCGATTCGCCGTTCGCGGCGTACGACAGCGATCCGACCCTCGATCCGGCGTACTCGCTGTGGAACACGCAGGCGCTGCTCGAGGGCGGTCACACGCGCGAGCTCAGCAAGCGGTTGACCGCGTCCGTGCGCGGCTACGGCACGCTGTATCGATTCTACGACGAGATCAACTACGCCGCGGATGACCAGTTCGTCGACTACGGCGACGCGCGGACGATCGGTGCAGAGGTCCGCGGCCGCTACGAGCTCGTCCCCGAGAAGCTCGGTCTGACCGCTGGTGTCGAGGCGAACTACAACCAGACCGAGAGCCGCTCGTTCACGGTCGGGATGGAGCCGGACGGCGTCAAGATCCCGCTCGACTTCACCACCCAGGGCGTCTACAGCGAGCTCGACGGCCAGCCACTACCCTGGCTCGGGTTCACCGCGGGTGTCCGGTTCGATCGCAACTCGGTGATCGCCAGCCGGTTGTCGCCACGCGGCGCCTTGTTCATCGCGAAGCCCGAGAACTACGGGCTCAAGCTCCTCTACGCGGAGGGCTTCCGAAACCCGAGCGCCTTCGAGGGGTACTTTGCCGACGGTGTCGACTTCTCCGCGAACCCCGGGATCGAGCCCGAGACCATTCGCAGCTACGAAGCCGTCCTGTGGGCACGGCCGACGACCGGCCTGTCGACGCGCGTCTCCGCCTTCTACTGGGATGCACGGGACGTCGTCGAGCAGCGCGCGGATCCCATTGACATGACGTTGCAGCAGTTCCAGAACGTCGGCCGTTACATCACGCGCGGCGTCGAGGTCGAGGCGAGTTATCGCACGAGCGAGGGGTGGTACGCATTCGGCGGCGGCGCGTTCGCGCAAGTCGGTAGTGGCGAGACCGGCACCGAGATCAGCTACGGCGACGTGGTCAACGCACCGAAGGCCACCGCGACCGGAGGAGTCTCGACCCCGAAGCTCTATGGCCACGCACACGTGTCGGCCGACGTGCAGTTCATCAGCCGACGGCAGACACGCGTCGACGAGGACGGCAACGCATCCCCGAGCTCGCCACCGTGGACGGGTATCAACGCGACGGTCTACGTGCCAAACCTGCGCGGCTTCGATCTGACCGCGGGCGTCCGCAACATCCTCGGCACTCGCGATCTCCAGCCAGCCCCCGGGGACTACGATCGGTTCCCCGAGATGGAGCCGACCGTCCTGGTGCCGCGGATCCCCGGCGAGGGCAGAGAGGTCTATGTCAAGGTCGGCTACTCGTACTAAGCGGCTCGCGCTGCTCGGGCTGCTCGTCGCAGTGCCCGCCGCGGCAGAGCCTGCAGTCGACGTTGCCGACTTGCCACCGCTGCCGGCGGGTGGAGACGAGGTGTCGAGCTCTGCGACGGTGCTCGCTGCGTCGTCGGCAGAGGAGGACGTCGTCGTCGGTGCTGCGAAGCGCGAGCAGACGCTCGGCAATGTCGCGTCCGCGGTCACCGTGATCACCGCCGACCGGATCCGCCGGTTCGGGTACCGCACCGTCGGCGAGGCAGTCGCCGGTGTCGCCGGGGCATATCTCGTCGACAACCGCCTCAGCTATTCGATCGGCATCCGTGGTCTTCAGATCCCGGGCGACTTCAACTCACGCCTGCTCGTGCTCATCGATGGCGCGAGCGTCAACGAGGCGTGGGGGGCGTTCGCCGGCCTCGGCTTCGATGCACTCGTCGGGATCGATGACATCGCCCGCATCGAGGTGATCCGCGGGCCGGTGTCGTCGGTGTACGGCACCAACGCATTCTTCGGCATCATCAACATCGTCACGCGCGGCGCCGCCGAGACGCCACGCGCATGGGCACGAGCGGCGGTGAACTCGATCACCGGTCTGACGACGAGCGCCGGGTTCGCGAGCGGCGGGATCGATCAGCAGGTGCGCGGCGCCATCCACTTCATGAATCGGATCGGCGAGACGGTGAACGTCGCGATCCCCGATGGAGTCGGTGTCGAGGCCGACGCATCGCGTGCGTTCGTCGGTGGGATCGTCGGGGCATGGGATGGCACGTTCGCGCAGGTCCGCGCCGCGAAGTGGAGCCGCGAGTCTCCGTTCGCGCCCTACGACGTGAATCCGTTGCTCGCGCCGTACGAACAGTTCGACACGCACCTGCTGGCCGAGGGGGGCCATACACGCGATGTCTCGAACAAGCTCACCATCGCGGGGCGCGGCTACGCGAACATCTACAACTTCAGCGATACCTCACCGCCGTTCGATCCGATCGATCAGCCAACGCCGCTCGACACGACCGGCACCGCGCGCACGTTCGGCGCGGAGGTCCGCGGCCGGCAGCAGTTCACCGAGGAGGTCGGCGTCACCGCCGGCGTCGAGACCAGCTACAACCGCACCGAGAGCACCGCCGCATATCGTGGCGACGATGCCGCGAACACGATCGTGGTCCCGGCGAACTTCCTGCTCGCGGGTGTCTACGCCGAGGCGGAGGCTCAACCGATGAAGTGGCTCGGCTTCACCGGTGGTCTTCGGTTCGATCACTACGACGAGCTGGTGGCCGCGGATCCGCAGTCGCGTTCACGCTTGTCGCCGCGCGCCGCGGTGTTCGTGTCGGAGCCGCAGAAGTACGGGCTCAAGCTCCTGTATGCGGAAGGCTTCCGCAATCCGAGCGCCTTCGAGGGCAAGTTCGAGGACGGCAGCGACTTCACCGCGAATCCGGCGATCGACGCCGAGACGATCCGCAGCTTCGAGGCAGTCGTGTGGGGCAAGCTCGCGGCCGGCGTGTCGACGCGGGTGTCCGGCTGGTACTGGGACGCCCGTGGGATCGTCGAGCAGCGGCCCGATCCGGCCGACCCGGCCCTGCTCCAGTTCCAGAACGCGACGCGCTATGTTTCGACGGGCATGGAGGCAGAAGCCTCGTACCGCACGAGCAGCGGCTGGTACGCGTTCGGCGGCGCGGCCTACTCGCGGGTCGCCACCGAGGACGATGGAGGCAGCCTCGTCTACAACGCCGTGCCCAATGCGCCTTTGATCACCGCGAGCGGCGGGGTGTCCACTCCACTTCTGTTCGGTCACGCGCACGTCTCGTCGGAGCTGAACGTGATCGGTGCCCGCCCGACGCGCCCCGACGAGGACGGCAATCGTTCGCCCGAGTCGCCCGCGTGGATCGGCTGGAACTGGACGATCTACGTGCCCAACCTGCGCGGCTTCGATCTCACGGCGGGCGTCCGCAACGTGATTGGCAAGCGCGACCAGATGCCCGCACCCGGTGATTACGACCGTAGCCTTCCCGATGTCCTTACCGTGCCTCGCGTTCCCGGCGAGGGGAGGGAGCTCTATGTCAAGCTCGGCTATTCCTTCTAGACTCCTCATCCTGCTCGCGCTGCTCGTCAGTGCGGTGCCTGCCTTCGCACAGCGACCCAATCAGGGCGAGGACGAGAGCGCGGCGCTCGTTGCCGAAGGGCGTGCTGCTCTCAAGCAGAACAAGCTCGACCAGGCGGCGAACGCACTCGATCAAGCGATCGCGCTGAACCCGCGGCGCGTCGAGGCCTACGTCCTGCGTTCGGCGGTCCATGCCGCGAAGAAGCAATACAAGGAGGGGATCGAGCTCATGCGACGCGCGCAGGCGCTGTCACCGACGGACGAGGAGGTCCTGACCGCACTCGGTTCGCAGCTCGTCCTGTCGGGCGACGTTGGCGGCGGCATCCCGATCCTCGAGGAGGTCACCAAGAAGAACGCGCTGCGCTACGACGCACAGTTGCTGCTCGGTCATCACTGGCACGCGACCGGGAAGTGGCCCGACGCGATCGTCGCGCTGGAGGCGTACTTCAAGCACCGCCCCGAGGTGCTCGCCAAGGAGGATGCGCGTCATCGCGTCGACCTCGCGGACTCGTATCTGCGGTATCGCCAGCCAGCGAAGGCGCTGACCATGTTCCGTCAGGCATCGGATGCGCGCGCGACGGACCTTCGTGCCAAGATCGGCGTTGCCTGGGCGACCGCCGCCGTCGATTGTCGCAAGGCGCGCCCGCTGCTCAAGGAGCTCGAGCCAATCGCGACCGACCATCCCGAGGTGTGGCTCGTCGACGGACTGTGTGCGCTCGCCCTCGGAGATACCGGTGGTGCTCTCGCGCTCGGCCGCAAGTATCTCGAGAAGGCCCCGCAAGCGAGCGCTGCGGGACATGCGCTCGTCGGTGAGGCGCACGCAGCGCGTGGCAACCTCGGCGCGGCTCGCAAGGAGCTCGAGACGGCGCGGCAGCTCGAGCCCACGCGGCGACGCTGGTCGGTGCGCTTTGCGGTTGTGCTTCGTCGCAGCGGAGATCCGAAGAGCGCCCTCGCAACGCTCGAGTCCCTCGGTCCACCCGCTGCGCCGAGTATCGATCCCGACTGGTGGAGCGAGCTCGGCGAGGCGCTGATCGCCGCGGGCGATCCGCAGGCCGCCGCAACTCGCCTCGTGTCCGTACTCCCAGAGCTTCCTGGTGACGTCACCGTGCGAACGGTCGCCGGAGCCGCGCTGCTCTTGGTGGGGCAGGGTGATGCAGCGATCAAGACGCTGAGCGAGGCGGAGGCGATCATCAGCATGCCGCGCTCGCGCAAGCTGCTGAGCGAGGCGTTGACGCTCGTTGCGGTGAAGAAGCTGTCCGCCAACGACGCGGCGGCTGCGGAGCCGATGCTCTCGCGCGCCGAACAGCTCGAGGGAAACGCGCTGGTCTGGCGCAACCTCGGCATCGCGCGGCTTGCGCTCAACAAGCCGGCAGAGGCGGTCACCGCGCTGGATCGCGCGATCAAGGCCGAGCCGTCCGGCATCACGCTGATGCTCGCCGGCCGCGCGCATGCGGCTGCCGGTGATCTGACCGGCGCACGCACGCTCTACGAGCGGGCGCTCGCGACGGAGAAGGACAACATCGTCGAAGTGGCACTCGACTGGGCGGCGACCGAGGTCGGTAGTGGCGATCCGGCGATCGCGATCGCCGCACTCGAGAAGACCTCTGGCGCCGCGCGGGGAGGACCACTCGCCGGCCGGCACAAGGCCGCGCTCGCGATCGCACGACACGCCGCAGGGCTCGTCGCGCTGCGCGGCGGCAATGGTGCCAAAGCCGTCGAGCACCTCGCTGCGTCCGCCAAGGCAGTCCCGGACCTGTCGACCAAATGCGACCTCGCGCTGGCGGCCGTCGTCGTCGGTGATGCGGGACCTGCGCTCGCCGCGCTGCGCGCGGTCAGCGGGCAGGCCTGTCCGTTCCCTCCGCCCGCGGATGCCCAGGCTGCGCCGATCTTGATCGCCTTCACCGAAGGGCGCAATCCGCGGCGGGCAGGCAAGGCGCTCGACAAGCTGACGTCGCTCGCAGGCAAGTCGAGCGGCCCCGCGGCCGTGCTGCTCAACACCTCGATCCGCGTGGTCGCACTCGAGGCGGCGCAGGATGCCTATCGCAACGGCCAGCTCGCGCAGGCGCGCAAGTACCTCACCTCGGCCAAGAACGTCAACTCTCGGGTCGGTGTCGACGAGCTCGCGCACAACCTCGCCGTGATCGATCTCGCCGAGGGGAAGCTCGATACCGCGATCGCCGGCCTCGAGCGCATCGCGCCCAAGCTGCCCGAGGCGCTGATCAACCTCGGCATCGCATACGAGCGCAAGGGCGACCCGACCAAGGCGCTCGACGCGTGGCGGCGTGCACGGAAGGCCGGTGCGCGGTTCGGACCGCTGACGGATTGGATCGAATCAAAAGAGCGGATCTATGGAGGTGCTCCGTGAACCGGCTGATCGCGATCCTCGTTGTTCTCGCGCTCGCCTCCACCGCGCATGCCGAGAACGTCACGGTGGGTCTGTTCGCGCCGAGCGCACCGTTCGCATCGACCGCTGCGCGCGTCGAGCTCGCGAACCGGCTCGGCAATCACCTCGGCAAGGCACTCGGCGGGACCGGCAGCGGTCGCAACTACGCCCGCGCGGGAGACTTCTCCGCCGCCGTCAGGAAGGGTGATGTGACCGTCGCCATCGTCGATGCGACCTACCTGGCCGGGGCCGGCGGCAACTACACCGTCATCGCGGCGGCGGTGCGCGGTGGCGACACCAGCATCACGTGGCAGCTCGTCGCGCGCGGCGCCAGCAAGATCGGTCAGCTCAAGGGCAAGCGCGTGCTCGTGCCCAGCGTCGGCGGCCGCGAGACAGACTTCGTGCTCAACGTGCTCCTCGGTGGCGACATCGGCCGCGACTACTTCACGAAGATCGAAGCTTCGCCCGATACGGCATCGGCGCTCGCCGCGCTGGGCGTCGGGAAGACAGACGCCGCGGTGGTTCCCACCGGAGTCGATCTTCCGGCAGGAGTCTCCGTGGTGCTGACGCTGCCCACGCTACCGGGGCCCGTGCTCGTTGCGTACAACGCCACGCCCGCGCAGCGAGCAGCGCTCTCGGCTGCGACGGCGAGCTTCAAGGGCGACGCGACGGTGACCGGATTCCGCGATGGCGATGGCGATAGCGTGCGCGCGATCTCTCGACGCTACAGCGTGCCGGTCAAGCGCGGCCCGCACGCCGTTCCGGCGGTCCGCCTGGTGGTCGGTGACCTGGTCGAGAATCGATCGTTCACGATCGAACGCACTCCGGTCACGGCCTTCGCGATCGCCCCGATCACCCGCTAAAGGGGTTCCCTCGCCGCAGGGTTATTTTCGCCCTTGCTTCGCCGCGGTCGATCTGTGCGGCTCGGTCGCACGGTAGGCTCCCCACGTGAGCTACGCCACGACCTATCCCGCGCACCTCGAGTATCTGCAGCACGGCTACGAGGCTGCGATGGCGGAGCACGGGTATGACGCCGTGATCCTGTGCGGCGGTGCGGCGGCGCCCAAGAGTCGGTTCGACGATCAGTCCTGGCCGCTGTGTCCGACCCCGGCCTATGCGCACTGGTGCCCGCTCGTCGAGGCCGACGCGTTCGTCGTCATCCGTGCTGGTTCCCGGCCCACTCTGGTCCGCACCGTCGTCGATGACTTCTGGGAGACCACGCCGCCACCCGAGAGCGATCACTTCTGGTCGGGTTTCACGGTCGTCGAGGTGAAGCCGGGGATGGCGGGTGATGTGCTTCCTGGCGGACGCGTCGCGGTGATCACGCGCGATCAGGGAACCTCGCCGCCTGGCAGCGTCAATCCACCCGCGCTGATCGCGGCGATCGATCTGCTGCGCACGAAGAAGACCGCCTACGAGATCGAATGCCTCGCCGAGGCGAGCAGGCGCGCGGTCCTCGGTCACCGCCACGTCGCCGAGCTGTTCCGGACCGGAACACCGTCGGAGCTCGATCTCCATCTCGCCTACCTCGGCGCTTCCGAGCAGGACGAGGCGCGCGCGCCGTACCAGAACATCGTCGCGCTCGGCGCGCACACCGCAATCCTCCACTACGTCGCGTACACGCGCGAGCGGATCACAGGTGATACGTCCTTCCTGATCGATGCGGGCGCCAAGGTGCTCGGCTACGGGAGCGACATCACGCGCACCTACGTTCGCGGCACGGAGAGCAGCGCGAAGCGGTTCGCCGAGCTGCTCGAGCGCGTCGACGCCTGCCAGCAGGACATCATCCGGCGGATCCGGCCAGGGCTTCCGTACGAGGATCTCCATGACGAGCCGCACCGGTTGCTCGCAGTGGCCCTGCGCGACCTCGGCATCGGTCGAGGCAGCGTCGACGAGCTGGTCAGTCGCGGCATCACGCGAGCATTGTTTCCGCACGGACTCGGTCACTCGCTCGGGATCACGGTGCACGATGCAGGTCTCAAGCCGCGGCCTCCGCGCGGGGAGAACAAGTTTCTCCGCAACACGTCGGTGATCGAGGCAGGGCAGGTCTTCACCATCGAGCCCGGCATCTACGTGATCGACGGACTCCTCGGGCCGCTGCAGTCGGATGACCGCCGCGAGCTCGTCGACTGGTCCGCGATCGCCGATTTCCGGCGGTTCGGCGGGATCCGCATCGAGGACAACGTCCTCGTCGAGGCGAGCGGTACGCGCAACCTCACGCGCGAAGCGTTCGC
>JACCQV010000822.1 GCA_013813945.1 Deltaproteobacteria bacterium
ACCTGGCGGAGGTTCGCGGCGGCGTTCCGCACCGCGAGCCTGGTCAGCCGTACGGACGAAGAGCAGATCTACGAGCTCCGCATCCAACCCGAGCAGGCGGGTGGCGAGGTCGAGATCAAGCGCGTGACGCTGGCCCCGAACAACGACGGCCAGTGGCAGCTCGTCTACCGCACGTTCATGGTCACTCCACACATGTAGAGCGAGCGGCGAGCGCCGCTATCTCGCCTCCGATCCAAATTTCCCACGCCACAAGGGGACGTCGCCAGCGGATGCGGGAGCCCACACGAAGCGCGCACCAGCGTCCCGCTCAAGCGTTCTCGAGCTCGAGGATCACGCGCTCGAGGTCCGCCTCGGGAATCCGCGAGTTGGTGCGCAGATTTGCAGCGAGCTCGGCCTTGTCGCCGCCCTTGGTCTCGAGGTGCGCCGCGACGCAGGCGGGATGCAGATAGCCGGCGCCCGTGGTCATGGTGGCACCGACCTCGAGCTCGCGTTCGACAGCGACACGGTAGCTGTCCTTGGCGATCGGCTCGCCGCACCCCATGCACTTCGCGCGGCCCGTCGGCGCGCGATCGGTGTACGGCAGCCCGGCCGGCTTCGCGTGACCCGATGCGATGGCGTCGGCCATGGTCTTGTCGAGTGCAGCGCGGTCAGCAACGTCACCCGGAAATGCATCGAGCGCTTCCTGGAGCTCGGCGGGGAGCTTGCCGGCGGCGCACGCCAGGTGGTGCCACTGCATGCTCGGTGTGTCACCGAAGGCGTTCGCCGCTTCGATCCCGAGCCGCAGCTCGCCCTTGGCGATCGTCTTCTTGCAGGTACGGCAGCTGGCGCGGCCTGACTTCGCCTCTTCGATGTGGTTCGCCATCGCGCGGAACGTACTACATTCGCGCCGTGGACCGCCCTCCCGCCCCGAGTGACGAGCAGCCATATCCGGTGATCCCGACGCGTGCGGATCGTCGGACGGAGGAGTTTCGCGCGAACGAGACCTCGAACCGCGCCGCGGTCGACAAGCTGCGTGCCGCACTTCACGAGGCGACGCTCGGCGGCGGTGAGAAGTACGTCAGCCGGCACAAGGCAGCGGGCAAGTTGCTCCCGCGCGAGCGGATCGAGCTGCTCCTCGATCGAGACTCGTACTTCCTCGAGCTGTGCGCACTCGCCGGCAAGGACATCCCGGGTCACACGCCGGGCGCCAGCATCGTCGGCGGCATCGGCCGGGTCTCGGGGGTCGAGTGCTTGATCACGGCGAGCGAGTCGACCGTCAAGGGCGGCGCGATCAGCGAGATGAGTGCGTGGAAGTCGGGACGCCTGAGCGAGCTCGCGGAGCACAACCGCCTCCCCGCGATCTCGATGATCGAGTCCGCCGGCGCGGACCTACCGAACCAGTCGAAGATCTTCGTCCCCGGCGGCCGTGGCTTCCGCGAGCTGACGCGGCGGTCCGAACAGAAGATCCCGTCGATCTGCCTCGTGTTCGGTAGCTCGACCGCGGGCGGCGCGTACATCCCGGGCATGAGCGACTACACCGTGATGGTCGAGAAGCAGGCGCAGGTCTACCTCGCCGGGCCCCCGCTGGTGAAGATGGCGACCGGTGAGGACACCAATCACGAGGATCTCGGCGGCGCCGAGATGCACTCGCGGATCTCCGGTGTGTCCGACTATCTCGCGCGCGACGAACGTGATGCGATCCGCCTCGGCAGAGAGATCGTCGCGCACCTCAACTGGAAGAAGGGTGCGCACGCTACGCCGCGCCGGATCGAGCCGCCGAAGTATTCCGCCGAGGAGCTGCTCGGCATCGTGTCACCCGACATCAAGGTCCCCTTCGATCAGCGCGAGGTGATCGCGCGAATCGTCGACGGTTCCCGGTTCTCCGAGTTCAAGCAGCTGTATGGGTCGACGCTGATCTGCGGCTGGGCGCACCTTCACGGGTTCCCGATCGGCATCCTGGCGAACAACGGCGTGCTGTTGCCGGAGTCCGCGAACAAGGGCGCGCAGTTCATCGAGCTGTGCAATCAGGCGGACGTCCCGCTGCTGTTCCTGCAGAACATCACGGGCTTCATGGTCGGCAAGCAGGTCGAGCAGGATGGGATCATCAAGCACGGTGCGAAGCTGATCAATGCCGTCTCCAACTCCAAGGTCCCCGCGATCACGATCATGACCGGTGCGAGCTATGGCGCTGGCAACTACGCGATGTGCGGACGCGCGTACGCCCCACGGTTTCTGTTCACCTGGCCGAACCACCGGATCGCGGTGATGGGTGGCAAGCAGCTCGCCGGCGTTCTCGACATCATCCAGCGCGATGCGGCTGCCAAGCGCGGCGAGACCGTCGACGAACAGAAGCTCGGCATGATGAAGGCGATGACGGAGACGATGATCGACAAGGAGAGCGATCCGTACTTCGCGACAGCGCGGCTATGGGACGACGGGAGCATCGACCCGCGCGATACGCGCACGGTGATCGCGATCTCGCTCTCGGCCGCGTACTCGAAGCCGTTCGAGGGCACGACCAGCTGGGGCGTGTCCAGGCACTAGCGGGATGGGCGCCGTGACGGCATAGTCCGCTCATGGTCGAGATGCTGTCGTCCCCAGAAGTCTGGCTGAGCTTCGCGACACTCGCTGCGCTCGAGATCGTACTCGGCATCGACAACATCATCTTCATCGCGATCCTCTCGGGTCGGCTCCCGGTGCATCAGCGCGAGCGCGCTCGCAAGCTCGGTCTCGCCGGTGCCTTCATCACTCGGCTCGGCTTGCTCGCGACGATCTCGTGGATCGTGCAGCTCGATCAGCCGCTGTTCCATGTTGCGGGCAGGGGCTTCTCCGGCAAGGCCATCATCCTGTTCGTCGGCGGCCTGTTCCTGCTCTACAAGGCGACCAAGGAGATCCACGACAAGCTGGAGGGCGAGGAGGGGCATGACCCCGCGCAGCCACGGGTCGGCATCACGTTCAAGAGCGTGATCATCCAGATCATGCTCCTCGACATGGTGTTCTCGCTCGACTCGGTGATCACCGCCGTCGGGATGACGCCGTATCTCTGGATCATGGTCGCAGCGAACGTGCTCGCGCTCCTCCTGATGCTCCTGGTCGGTCAGCAGATCGGTGCCTTTATCGAGAAGCACCCGTCGCTCAAGGTGCTCGCGCTGTCGTTCCTGCTGATGATCGGCCTTCTCCTGGTGGCCGAGTCGTTCGGCGTCCACGTGCCGAAGGGCTATGTGTACGGCGCCATGGGGTTCAGCATCTTCGTCGAGATGATCAACATTCGCACCACGCGCAAGTCCAGGCCTGTCCAGCTCCACGACATCCCGCGCGCGGCGGACGTCTCTCCATAGAGTCTGGTAGCGTTGTCGCGTGCGAGCCATCGACAAGGTCCTGATCGCCAACCGCGGTGAGATCGCGCTTCGGGTGATGCGGACGTGTCGTGCGATGGGCATCGCCACCGTGGCCGTGTACTCCGACGCCGACGCCGAGGCCCCATTCGTGCGGTTCGCCGACGAGGCGGTCCGGATCGGCCCCGCACCGGCCCGCGAGTCCTACCTCGTGATCAACGCGATTCTCGATGCGGCACGCACAACCGGTGCCCACGCGATCCATCCCGGGTACGGCTTCCTCAGCGAGAACGCCGCGTTCGCCGAAGCTGTCGCCGATGCCGGCCTCGTGTTCATCGGACCGCCGGCACCGGTGATCGGGAAGCTCGGCAGCAAGCAAGCCGCGAAGCGGATCGCGAAGACCGCGGGCGTACCGGTCGTGCCCGGATACGAGGGCGACGATCAGGCGACCAGCGCGTTCGTGGCTGCGGCGAAGGGCATCGGCTATCCGCTGCTCGTCAAGGCGTCCGCTGGCGGCAGCGGCAAGGGCATGCGGATCGTCCGGGCCGAGGGCGAGCTCGTCGAGGCGATCGAGCGGGCGCGCGGCGAAGCGGCGTCGGCGTTCGGCGATGACACGCTGCTGCTCGAGAAGTACATCGAGCGGCCGCGGCACATCGAGATCCAGATCCTCGGCGATCAGCACGGCAATGTCGTGCACCTGTGGGAACGCGAGTGCTCGATCCAGCGCCGGCATCAGAAGGTGATCGAGGAGGCGCCCTCGGTCGCCCTCGATTCCGATCGTCGCGCAGCGATGGGGCGCGCGGCCGTCGAGCTCGGCAAAGCCGTCGGCTATGTCGGCGCAGGGACCGTCGAGTTCATCGTTCCCACGGGTCGGAGTGAATCCAACCCGTTCCATTCCGGGAGTCCGAGCGGCGAGTTCTACTTCCTCGAGGTCAACACGCGGCTCCAGGTCGAGCACCCGGTCACCGAGCTGACGCTCGGCCTCGACCTCGTGCGCGAGCAGATCCGGATCGCGCGCGGCGAGCACCTCGGCTACGACGTCGCGCCTCCGCAACGCGGCTGGGCGATCGAGGTCCGCCTGTGCGCGGAGGATCCCGAGCGCGACTACCTGCCGACCACCGGGACGCTGCTCGCCGTCGATGTCCCTTCCACGGTGCGCGCCGACATCGGTGTCACCGCCGGAACCGAGATCGGGATCCACTACGATTCGATGCTCGGCAAGATCATCGCGCATGCGCCGACGCGCCGCGAGGCCGCGCAGGTGCTGCGCCGCGCGCTCGAGGAGCTGTGGGTGCCGGGCCTGATCACGAACCGCGAGCACCTCGCGAAGATCCTCGCGCACCCGGCGTTCCTCGCAGGCGAGCTCGACACGCACTTCCTCGAGCGTCATGCGGGCGAGCTCGCGGCGCGCGCGCCGGGTCTCGATCGTCTGCGGGTCGCCGCGATCGCGCTGACGCTGCACGGGATCGCGGTTCGCCGCCCGGCCGAGCCGCTGGCCCCACCGGGCTGGCGCAACGTTCCGGTCGCCGACCAGCAGGTGACGTACAAGCTGGGTGACACCGACGTCTCGCTCGGCTATCGCCCGGGTGAGGCGGGCGCGATGGCCTTCTCGATCGGCGGCAAGGAGATCCACGTCAGCTCGTTCGGTGTCGATGGAGATCGGTTGTGGTTCGTCGAGCTCGGCGGACACCGCCGGCAAGCACGAATCGCGACGAGCGGCGGTCGCAGCTGGGTCGCCAGCGAAGGTCAGGTGCTCGCCCTCGTCGAGGAGCCGCGCTTCCCGGATCTGGCAGCGCGAGGTGTCGCCGGTGGGCTCACGGCGCCGATGCCCGGTAAGGTCGTCAAGGTGCTGGTGATCACCGGACAGGAAGTGCTCGCCGGCGCGGCGCTCGTGGTGCTCGAGGCGATGAAGATGGAGCACACCGTTCGCGCCTCCGAGGCTGGAACCGTGCGCGCGATCCATGTGATCGCCGGCGACCAGGTCGATGCAGATCGCCTGCTCGCCGTTGTCACCGTCTAGCGTGGTAAAATCATGCCGCAGCAGCGCGCGTCGCTGATCTCGATCGTGCAGCTCGGCGCGCTGCTGAGCAGCTGTGCACCGCGCGACGCGCCGCAGCCTGTCCCTCCGACGCCGCGTCCGACGATCGTCGTCGATGCGGCGATCCGGACGGGGCCGCCGGTCGCGCCGGGGCTGAGGCTGCCGGCCGGCGCCGAACCGCTCGCGTACGACGTGCGGCTCGAGGTGGATCCGGACAAGGAGTCGTTCCAGGGCACCGTCGAGATCCGCACCCGGCTAGATGCCGCGACGACGGTGATCTGGCTGCACGCCGTGGACCTCGAGATCGCGTCGGCGCGGATCCGCAGTGGGACCGTGTCGGACGTCGCGATCCCGACGGCGCGAACGCCGGAGCAGATGATCGGGCTGCAGGTCGGCCGCGCGATCGGGCCCGGGGAGATCATCATCGCGGTCTCGTTCACTGGCCACACCTCGCGAGATCAGGAGGGCCTGTTCCGCCAGCGCGTCGGCGGCACGTGGTTCCTGTTCTCGCAGGGACAGGCGGTCCTCGCCCGACGGATCCTGCCGTGCTTCGACGAGCCGCGGTTCAAGGTGCCATGGCGAGTGACGCTCGTCGTCCCGCCTGACCTCGTCGCACTCGGTAATGCGCCAGTGGCGAGCGAGCAGCTGTTGCCCGATCGTCGGCGCGAGGTCACGTTCGCCGAGATCGGCCCGCTGCCGAGCTACCTGTTCGCGATCGCGGTCGGGCCGTTCACGCTCGTCGATGGAGGAGTCGTCGGCCGCAACAACACGCCGGTTCGCATCGCGGTGTGGCCTTCGGATGCGTCGCGCGTGACCACGGCGATCAAGGTGCTACCGAAGCTCGTGACCGCGCTCGAGGACTACCTCGATCGGCCGCTCCCCTGGCCCAAGCTCGATCTGGTCGCGGTCCCGCAGCTGTTCGGCGCGATGGAGAATGTTGGACTCGTCACGTTCGAGAGCTCGATCCTGATCGGGGACGAGAGCGATCCGGGCTTCGTGCCGCGGTTCACGCGGATCGCGGGCCACGAGCTCGCACATCAGTGGATGGGGAATGTCGTGACACCTGTGTGGTGGGACGAGCTCTGGCTGTCCGAGGCGTTCGCGACGTTCCTCGCCGAGAAGGTCAACCTGCGGTTTGGCGGGCACGATGATCCGGTGCTTCGCGCGCAGCTGGCGCGTAGCGATGCGCTCTCCGCCGACGCGATCTCGGTGAAGCGGGCGCTGCGCCGCCCGATCGAGTCGGCCGATGATGCCGACGACATGTTCGACGAGATCACCTACGAGAAGGGTGGGGCGGTGCTCGAGATGTTCGAGCACGCCGCGGGTCCGGGCGTGTTTCGCGAGGTCGTGCGTGAGCTGGTGCGCAGCAATGCCAGCGGCTGGGTCACCACCGACAAGCTCGTCGCAGGGCTCGGCGCCCTCGCGACCCCGGGGCTCGCCCGCTCGCTCGCGGCATATGCAGGTCACGCTGGAACACCCATCGTCGACCTGACGCTCGCGTGCGACGACGGCACCCCATCGCTGATCGCGCGCGCGCGTGACGGCCTCACGATTCCGGTCTGCGTCCGTTATCCGGGTGCCGGGGATCAACGCGCGTGCGCGCTGGTGAGCAAGCTCACCGAGATCGCGCTGCCCGCGGCGACCTCGTGTCCCGCGTGGATCGTCGGCAACGAGGACGGGCGCGGCTACTACCAGACCGCCGGTCCTGCGTCGCTCCTCCTCCCGCCGGCGACGATGATCCGGCCTGCCGAGCGTCTCGCGATCGGCGACGACCTTGCCGGTGGTGTCCGGCGCGGCGAGGTCACGATCGCAGCGGCCGCCAAGATCCTGAAGGCGCTCATCGCGAGCAAGGAGTCGTATGCGGCGCTCGGTGCGCTCGCGATCGCGGGCGCGATCGATCCGATCGTGGACGCGCGCCAGCGCCCGAAATGGACGGCGTGGCTGGCCTCGCAGCTACGCCCGCGCTTGCGCGCTGCCGCGCTCCTCGCGCCACGCAAGGCCGTAGATCGCGAGGTCCGCGATGCCGTGCTCGAGCTCGTATCCGAGCACGTCGATCGCGGTGCGGTACAGCGGGCGCGCGCGATCATCGACGCGGAGCTCACCGGCAAGGCCGCCCCGACCGACGATCTCGGGGGCGCTATCACGATCGCCGCTCCTCGCGACGGCCGCGCGCTGTTCGATCGGATCGTGAAGGTCGCCGTCGCCACGAAGTACCCGGATCTGGCCGCCGCCTTGCTCGCGTCGCTCGGATCGTTCGGCCCCGCACTCGCGGCGAAGCTGGTCGAGACTGCCCTCGATCGCCGGCTCCCATCGCCGCCGCTGGTCGCCGCACTCGTCGCCGCGCTGCGGCGCCCCGCGACGCAGACCGCCGCGTGGCAGGCGATCCGCGATCAGCTGCCGCAGCTGATGGCGCGGCTCTCTGGCATCGAGGCGCGACCGCTCGTCGAGGGACTCGGGGAGCTATGCACTGCGCAGATGCGCCTCGAGGTCGCAGCCGCGGTAGAGCCGCGCGTACGTGAGGTGTTCCGCGGCCGCGAGACGCTCGGGACGGCACTCGCATCGATCGAGCGCTGCGTAACTCGCCAGGCTTCAGCGGGCGAGATCGCCGCAGCGTTGCCCGCAGCGAACCAGTGAATGAGCGTCTCCCCGGTCCGGATTGACCACGCGCGAACGTTACGCAGGTGACATGCGATCCGCGTGTTAGGGTCCCCGCCCATGCCGGTGGACGACACGGGTCTCGTGCGTTCGATCCCCGTCGCTGCGTTCGCGCATCGCGGATCGCTCGTGATCGGAACCGACTCCGGTGAGTGGCTCTCGCTTGGCTCCGGAGATCACCTGGTCGCGCTACCGGAGACCGGCCCGATCTCGGATGCGGTCGAGGCACCGGATGGAACCGTGACCGTCGCGTGCTGGGAGCCGGTGCTCAAGCAGCTGCACAACGGCGCGTGGATCGACCTCGCACTCAGCGCGCCCGCGACGGCGCTCGCCGTCACGCCGCGTGGACTCGTGATCGCCGACACGGGTGGCGGCTTGTCGCTGCTCGCGGGTGCGTCGCGCGTTCCGGTGCAGGAGCTGTCGTGCCCCGAGCCGATCATGTCGTTGCAGGCGGTCGATGGAGGCCTGGTTGCACTCGGCGCGAGCGGTGCGGTCGAGGTCACGGACTGGCCAGGCGGTGAACCGACGCTGATGCCGGTGCACACGGGATCGATCGGCCGCGCGCACGCGATCTTCCCGGGCCTGCGTCCGGGAACGGCGCTCGTCGCGGGGGCACGTGGGATCGCGGTGCTCGAGCGCCAGCGCCTCGCGGGGGCAACGACCGACCTGTCCGATCGGATCAGCGGCGTCGCGGTGTTCGCGAATCGTGGGCGCGCGTTCATCTACGCCGACAACGGTGACGCATGGATCATCGAGGAGGGCCTCGGTCGGCCGTCGCGCGTGCAGCTCGGGAATGCCGAGGTCGCGGGTGCGGCGCCCGGCGCCGACGGAACCGTGCTGGCGTGGACGACCGACGGTGCGTTGCATGTCGTCGGTCATGACGGGGCGAGCTGGCGGGTCACCGACGGCGGCGTTGTCCTTGCTGTGCCCGAGCCCGAGACGGCGCGTGGCTCGATCGCAATTCACTGGACCGCCGCGGGTGGCGCCCGCGTCACGCGGGGGCACGTCGCGTGGAACTAGAACAGATCAACTGGTCCGCTGCGGCCGTCGAGCTCGCCGACGAGCATCGGCGCACCGGCACGCCCCAGGCGCGGCGCGCGCTGGCCGCGGTGTCGAGTCTGCGCGGCCGGTTCAGCGACGACTTCACGGTCGCGACGGCGTCGGCGACCGCCGCGATCCAGCTCGAGCCGCTCGATCCGATTCACCGCGTTCGAGATGCGCTCGTTCGCTTGCGCTTCGGTGACATCGACGGCGCACTCGAACGCCTCGATGCGTTGCACGAGGGCGTCGCAGACCTTCCGCTCGTGCTCGTGGTCAAGGCGCTCGCGATCGCGCGGCGTGGCGAGCCGCGGACCGCGCGCAACATCGCGGATCGGGCACTCCAGGTCGACGCGCGGCACGTCGGCGCCAAGTTCCTCCACACCGAGACGAACCTTACGGCGACGACGAAAGGCGGCCTCGACAAGCTCGCCGAGCTACCGAAGGGCGCCGCCTACGACGCCGCGTGGGCCGATCTGCTCGCGAAGCTGTCGATCGTGCGGCCGGGTGATCACAAGGCGGTCGCGCAGCACCTCGAGCGCGGGGTGATCTCGAAGGGCTCGCGCGCCGATACGCTGGCGCGCACCGTGATCACGTGGAGCGGGGCGACCGCCAAGGAGCTGGCCGGTGCCGCCGAAGCGCAGCTTCCTGGATCGCGGGCCGAGCAGCTCGCGCTCGGCCTGCTCACGCACAAGCTCGGCGGCGAACCGGCGACGGCGGTCGCGGTGCTGCGCGCGCTGTTCTCGCGCGCCCCGGATCGTCCGGCCGTGCGGCGCGCTCTGGTCGCGGCGCTGACGCGGCTCGCGGTCGAAGAAGCCGGCGCCGAGAAGTACTCGGCCGCCCTTCGTGCGGTGCAGATCTGCATCGAGCTCGAGCCGCACGAGGCCGTGCACCATCAGAACCGGGCGGCGCTGTTCACGCTGCTGGGCGAGCACGAATCTGCACTCGATGCGTGGGCCGAGCTCGATCGGCATCACTATCGGCTCGCCCTGCTCGGCAAGCTCGACGCGGCGAGCGCACGCCGCTACGGCGCTCCCCACCGGATGTTCTCGCAGGCAGCGCGCCTCGCTGCCCGGACCGCAAGCTCGGGAACGGCGGGCATCTTCATCCTCGAGGAGCGCAAGGAAGGGTCGAACACCGAGCGCGAGCTCGCGGTCAACCAGGAAGGGATCGATCGCGATCCCGAGCAGCTACGGCAGTGGCTGCACCACACCCGCGCCGCGCTCGTGTTCGGGTTTGCCGCGCTCGGGACCTCGCGCGATCGCGTGCTGCTCGCGCCACCGACGCCCGCGGTTGCCGAGGCGCGCGCGGAGGGCCTGTGCGCCCTCACGCAGTCCCTCGCCGTGCTCGTTCCCGACGAGGGCCGCCGGCTCGCGGACAAGCTCACCGCACGCTTCCGCGCTGCCGCGGCGAATGCACCGATGCGTTACACGGTGGCAAAGCCCGACGCCGAGGTGCTCGGTGTCCATCGCCATGTCCTGGAGACCTATGCGGAGCTCGCGCTGCTGTGCCTGCGCTGGGAACCGGATCCCTCGCGTCGCGCGGTCTTCGACGAGGTGCTCGATACGGTCCGCGCGGTGGCGCCCCTGTTCGACGAGCACGTCCTCACCGCAACGCTGGCCGAGGATCGCGACGGCACACCAACCGCACTCGGCTTCCTCGCTCAGGTGATCCGGGTCGTTCTCGAGATCCGCGAACGTGAGCTGGTGCTCGATCCGATCCAGCGCAAGCGGATCGGTGGCGTGTTGACGAGCAGCCTGCGAGTCAGCCTCGTCGAGCGACGCGCGGTCGAGGCGAAAGCGGATCTGTCGAAGCACGAGATCGAGGGACTCGTCGACCAGCTCGATCTCGCACGCAAGGACGATCCCGAGAGCGCGCGGCTGGAGTACTGGGCGGCACACTTGCTCATGGTCGGCGACTTCCTCGACGAGGCGGTCGAGGCGATCGCCCGGTTCCACGAGATCGCGAAGGGCGAGCACCCGCTCGCGTCGCGGATCGAGCGCGTGCAGGAAGTCCTCGACGAGAAGAAGCAGCACGGCAAGGGCAAGCAGCGCGTGGGTGGCGCTGGCCCGATCGCGAATGCCGACGATCGCGATGTCGCGCAGCGCGAGGCCGAGCTCGAAGCGCAGCCGACCTCGATGCAGCTGTACACGGAGCTGTGTCACACGCTCGCGCTCGCCGATCGCTGGCGCGATGCACACGCGTGGGCCGGACGAGCGCTCGCGCGATGCCTGACTCCTGCGGGCCAGGTCCGCGCGCGCGAGCTGAGCCTCGAGCTCCTCGGCCTCGAGATCCTCGGCGCCAAGGATCCGGGCGCGATGGCGAGCTACATCGCAGGCGCGCGCGCTTCCGCGGTTCCAGCGCTGGAGAAGATCGACAGCGGGGACTCGGAAGCCGCGCTCGAGTACGTGCGCGGGCTGTCCCTGCTCGCAGCGGATCGTCGCAAGGAAGCTCAACGGGCGTTCGCTCTCGCGCTGGAGCGCTGCACGCGCGGCATCTACCTCGCGGTGCTCCGTCCTCTCGCGCAGGATGTCGAGACCGCCGTGCTCGAGGCCGCGAAGAAAGACGTCGACAACGCCCTCGCCGATGGGCGGTTCCGCGACGCGTTCGAGCGCATCGCCGAGCGCATGTCGACCGTTGCCCGCCCCGAGCCGTACCTCCTCGAGCTGGCGCGTTCGCAGCTCTCTGCGCTGTTGCCGACGATCGGTACGGGTGATGCGCCGATCGGTCCGCCACCGATCCACGTGGACGCCGCGTGGAGACTCGACCTCGCGAAAGCGCTCGAGCTGCGCGATGTTCCAGCGCGAATCCGAGCGCTCGCCGCACTCGCCGGTCGCGTTCACGAGGCGTCCGCGCGCGATGCCGCGGGGCTCGTCCGCAAGCTCGACGACCTCGACGAGCAGCTCGCGCTCGCAGCAGCACTCGACGAGTCGACGAAGCGCGCCGCGGCAGGCGACTACACCGGAGCGCTGACGCACCTCGGAGATCTCGGTCCGGCCGGTGACAGGAGCGCGCGCGTTCTGCGCCAGCGGTCGATCGTGCTGCTTCGTCTCGAGCAGTTCGACGACGCCGATGCCGAGATCGCGAAGCTCGCGGTTCTGCCCGAGCCCCTCGCGCGCGAGTTCGCCGCCCGGTATCCGGGTCTCAAGTTCCGGCAGCAGATCGCCAGTGCGAGTGCGCTGGTGCGCAACAAGGAGTTCGCGCACGCGCGCACGTTGCTGGCGACGCTGGTGCCCGCTGCCGCAGACCAGGAAGTCGAGCTCGCGTATTGCCGCGGCTACTGTGCAGCGGCCGAGGGCTATCGCGCGCACGCCGACGGTGACCGCAGCGCGGCGAGGACGCTGCTGTTCGAGGCGCTCGGGTTCGTCGAGTCCAGACTCGGCGAAGCACGCACGCTCAAGCACGAGCGCCTGCTCGAGCTTTACACGAAGCTCGAGGCGGACATCGGGCTCGTCGAAGGTGGTGGTGCATGAGCGTGCCGCAGCGGCCGCGCCCCAAGACCCGGCTCGCGATCGATCCCGAGAACGCATACGCGCGGCTCGGCTCCTCGCCGCTCGCGTCGATCGACGAGATCAAGAAGCTGCTGTCCGACAAGCGCGGCAAGGCGATGGCCGCTCGGCGCGCGAAGGGTCAGGGAGCCGCCGGTGACGACGAGGCGGAGATCATCGAGCTCCAGGCGATCGAGAAGTTGATCGGCGCCCCTGCATCACGCGAGGCGTACGATCGCGAGCACCCGCAGAACGCGCTGTTGACCGTCCAGCCCGCTCCCCGCGATCGCGCGTTCGAGCCAGCGCGGATCGCCTCGCTCGTGACCACCTGGCTCGTCGACGAGCTCGGGCCCGATGCGATGCTGCTGCATCCCGACGCGTACTGGCTGTGGTTGCCGGGCGGACTCGATCCCGACCTCACCGCGCAGCTCCAGCCCTTCGCCGGGGCAACGGCCCGTTCTCATGCGACTGCGGCGGCGGCGCAATCGTCCGGATCTAGTCTCGACGTCTCGAACATCGGCAGCCTCAGGCCTACGGAGTGACCATGGCGGAATATCACAAGGTGATCGGTATCGACCTCGGCACGACTTACTCGGTGGTCGCCGCTTACAGTTACGCGAAGAGCGACGTCAAGGTCATCCCGAACAAGCAGAACGAACCGACCACGCCGTCGGTGGTCTACATCGGACCGAACGGTCAGGTCAGCGTTGGCAAGGCCGCCAAGGAGAAGATGTCCCGCGAGCCGGGCAATGTGATCTTCGAGGTCAAGCGCATCATGGGCGAGCGCAATCCGCTCGGCCAGAAGTCGATGGCTCGCGCCGGCGGCCGCGATCTCGATCCCGAGTTTGTCTCCGCGTGCATCCTCAAGGAGCTCAAGCAGTGCGCCGAGAAGCTGATCGGCGAGCCGATCCACGATGCGGTGATCACCGTGCCGGCGTACTTCAAGGAGCCGCAGAAGAACGCGACCGCGGAGGCCGCGAAGATCGCGCGCCTCAACCCGCTCGCGATCATCAACGAGCCCACGGCCGCGGCCGTCGCGTACGGCCTCGACAAGGGGGAGCCGCAGACGTTCGTCGTCTACGACTTCGGCGGCGGCACCTTCGACGTCTCCGTCGTTCGCATCGAGGACGAGCGCACGGCCTCCGTCCTCGGCACGGGCGGCGATGCCCACCTCGGCGGCGGAGACATCGATCAGCAGATCGTCGACTGG
>JACCQV010000825.1 GCA_013813945.1 Deltaproteobacteria bacterium
ACCTACCAGGCGTTCAACGAGGGCACGGCGGTCGGCACGCTACGGATCGTTCCCCCGGATGCCAATGTCGAATCGTTGACGTTCAAGACCGACGACATCGTCGTGCTGACCGCCCCACTGCCCGATATCACGCCGGTCGCCGGTATCATCTCCGAAGCGTTCTCGACTCCGCTCGCGCACGTCAGCCTTCGCGCCCGTGCGTGGGGCATCCCGAACATCGGCTTGCGCGACGCACGCGCCAAGCATGGCGAGCTCGACGGAAAGACCGTGTTCTTCGAGGCGAAGGGCGGCACGTACACGCTGCGCACGCCGACCATCGACGAGATCGCCACGCACACCACCAAGGTCCACAAACAGGTCGCGCTGCCAGTCGCCGATCTATCGATCGATGCAATCGATACGCTCGATCAGATGCGGGTCACGGACATCGACGCATATGGCGCCAAGGCGGTGAACCTCGGCGAGATCCTCGCCGCAAGGCTTCCCGGCTTCGAGGTGCCCGCGGGGTTCGGCGTACCGTATCACTATTACGATGCTCACCTCAAGGCGACCAAGCTCGACGAGAAGATCGCCGCAGTGCTCGCCGATCCGGCGTTCGTCAAGGACGGCGCGGTTCGCAAGAAGAAGCTCGCCGAGCTCAAGCAGGCGATCATGGATGCTCCGGTCGGAGACGCTCTCCGCACGAAGGTCACGGCCGCGCTCACGGCCCTCCCCGGCTCCGATGCAGGCGTATTCGTCCGCAGCAGTGGCAACGCCGAGGACCTCGCCGACTTCAACGGTGCGGGCCTCTACGACACGGTCCCGAACATGCGCGGTGTCGATGCCGTTCTCGACGCCATCAAGCGGGTGTGGGGCAGCACGTTCAATTATGCGGCGTTCGAGGATCGCCAGCGCGCGGGGATCGATCCGACCAAGGTCTACAGTGCCGTGCTGATCCAGCTCGGCGTGCCCGCGACCTCCGCCGGCGTGCTCGTCACGCAGCACCCGACCGATCCGACCGACGACAAGAACTACACGATCAACGCGAAGACGGGCCTCGGGATGTCCGTCGTCGACGGCAAGCAGGTACCCGAGAGCCTGATCGTCAGCTGGTACAACCACGGCATCCGCATCCTCAGCCGCTCCGCCGAGCCGACCAAGCTCGTGTTCGATGACAAGGGCGGCATTCGCGAGGTGCCGAACCCCGAGATGGGCAAACCCGTGCTGACCAATGCGATGGCGCTTCTCCTCGCCGACTCGGCGCGCAAGATCACCAAGGTGTTCAAGAACGATCGGCTCGATATCGAGTGGGTGTTCGTCGATGACAAGCTGTTCATCGTTCAGACGCGGCCACTGGTCGGCAAGCCATGAGCGCGAGGTGCCCGAGAGCGGCGCGACTCGCGCGAACCTGAGCGAGCCGCGCGAACGGCGACGCTAGCTTCGACAGCAGGATCCCCGGCCGCGACCACGATCGCAGCGCCACGAGCACCTCGCCGTTCACCACGTTCTTCTCGACGGAGAAGGTTTCCTCGCCAAGCTCGGGATGGCCTTGCAGCGTGCGGTACGTGAAGCCCGTGTGCCACGTCTGCTCGCGCTGCTCGTCGAACCGGGCGATGACGCGCGAGGCGAAGAACATCTCGAGGCCGAGCGCAACTCGATATCGCAGGCCGACCGTGTCTCCGACCTCGACGGGATTGCGAGCGATCACGCCGCGCCCGATGCTCGCCGGGAAGATGTCGTAGCCGAGAATCGCGGCCGCGGCGCGACGATGCAGTCCCTTCGGTTCCGGCGGGCCCGGTGGTTCGTTGCCGATCACGCGCTCGTAGCTGTCGTCACGATCGCGCGCTCCGCGTCCGAGCTCGGTCGTCGGCGCGAACGGCCGGGAGGCCCAGGCAGCGAGTGGAGCGGCGGCACCGGAACGCAAGAACAGCACGGCTCGTCGTATCACGAGCCGTGCTGCACGGTTTCGAGCTTCGCTCAGACGCCGGGCATCGTCGGAGGCGTCACGGGATACGGAGCGGTGGTGTGCACCGGCTCCGTGCGAACCGTCTCGCCGTCGCGGATGTCACGGGTCACGCGGCTGCCGCGATCATCGTCCTTGCGATCGTACCGGCGCATCGCGAGCAGCGCGCCGAGGATCGAGGTGCCAATGCCGAGGAGGATCGCCATGCCGAGGGCGAGCAGGCCCTTGCCAGCGTTCTCCGCGGCATTCATCGCATCGTGCTCCTGCGGGGTCGAGCGCGATGCGCGCGTCGCGATCGTGTTCGTGCGCGGGCCGAGCTCGGTGGCGACCGCCGCAGCCTCGTCCTTGGACAGGGCGGTCTGCTTCGCGAGATCCTTCTCGAAGTCCTCGCGATCGATCTCGCCATCATCGGTCGAGCTGCGGATCGCCCCGACGAGCTGATCGGCGCTGATCTGCGGCTTGCCGGCGAGGCGGAGCCGGTTGTTGATCGGCACGAGCGCCTCGCGCGCTTCCGTGTGCGCGTCGCTCACGATGACCGCCTGTGCGACATCCTTGCGATCGCCCATCTGCTCGCTCGCCTTCGCGGCGCCGAGCGCTGCCTGAGAGACCATCCACAGCGTGAACACCAGGCCTGCGATCGCCGTCACGCCCCACATCACGGCGGCGTGAGCCGTGGCGATGCGCCGGTCGTACGTGTTCGCGAGCTTGGCAGCGAGATAACCACCGGCGAACATCGCGATCAGCGGCGCGAGCATCGACCAGATGCCGGCGCCGTAGGCGACGCCGCGCGCAGAGCCGGCGTCATCGGGATCGAGCGCGGTCAGCGCGAGACCGACGCCGAGAATCTGCAAGACACCCCACAGACCGACGGCGAGTGCTGCCCCTCCGAGGACGGCGCTCCAGCGGATCGCGGGTTGACGACGGTCGGTGAGAGTCTCTCTAGTGATGGGCTGCATATGGTTCAGGCATACCGGCGCACGAAACAGTCGCAACGGTAGGTGGCGGTGAGAGAGACCGTGCTGTCCACGGAGCACCCTGCGTCCGGGGCGCACTCCAGAGGATTCGGAGAGCGTCTGGCACCGATAAGGATGAATTCGCCTCTCCCGTGACTTATCCTTGAACAGGTGGAGGTAGCGGCCCCAACGGGCGAGCTGGCGGCTGGGACCATGCTCGACGACAAGTATCGGATCGAGCGCCTGCTCGCCGTGGGCGGCATGGGTGCGGTCTATCTCGGTACCCACACCAAGCTGCGCAAGCGCGTCGCGATCAAGGTCCTCGATCCGCAGCTCAGCAGTCCGCCGATGGTGGAGCGCTTCCACCGTGAGGCGATCACCGCATCGCAGATCGGTCACGAAGGAATTGCGCAGGTGACCG
>JACCQV010000827.1 GCA_013813945.1 Deltaproteobacteria bacterium
GCGTGATCTCGCGAACGAGCTCCGCCTTGCCGGAGCGCAGGATCTGCGGAATCCCGGTGACCGCATCGGGATCCGGCGGGTAGCGGCGCTCGATCTCGGCGACGAACTCGATCTTCGCGGGGTCGACGTGAGCGACCGCGAGGCGCTGGAGCTTGCCGCCTTCGAGGACGTCGACGGCGCACCAGTCGGCGATTCGCGGCACGGCGATCCGCACGAGCGAGCGCAGCGTCTCCTGGTAGTCGAGCGACCGGTTGAGGATCTCGATCGCGTCTGCGATGAAGTCTCGCCGATTCTGCTCGCGTTGCTCCGGAGTCACATCACAGAGCTAGCACGCTCAGAACAGCCAGAGCGGCTTGCCACCGGCGAACAGCACGGTCTCACCTGCAGCAGAGGTCGACACGTCGATCTCGACCATCACGCCGCGCTGGATACTCTCGTCGTGCGGGTGGACGTCCTGGACCTCGCCGTCGAGGACGGTGGTCACCTTGCCGACGTTCGAGCAGGCGACGAGACCCCAGGCGCAGCCGTAGAGCCGGGTCCCGAGCTTCACGTTGCGGAGGTTCTGGTACGGCACGAACGCGAGCACGATCTTCTGATTGACGGCGCGCAGGTATGGCGACTGCTCGAGGCGCTGGACCAGAGCATCCTGCTCGACCTTGCGCAGCTTGATGCCCTCGAGCCGCTGGGTCAGCGGCGCGCGCCGACCGATCGCGTTGTCCTTCTCGAGCTTGGCCTTGGCGAGCTCGCGATGGACGAGCCACAGCTCGGGGCTCGACGGCTTGTCGGCGGTCACGCCGAGGTCGGTGATGAACCGATCGTTGACGATGACCAGGCGCTCGATCTCGGCGAGCTGCCCGTCGATCTCGACCTTCTCGGTGTCGAGCTGGCTCGAGCGGAGCTTGGCGTCAGCGAGCTGGGTCGAAGCCTCGACGACCTTCTGGTGCGTCGGTGCGAGCACGACCGGGCGCACCCAGCTGTGATCGAAGAAGTAGAAGACGTTGACGGTGAGGAAGCCGATCAGCCCGACGAGGATCGCAGTCAACGCCACGAGCCCGGCGACCTTGTAGACGCGGACAATCGAGGGCTGGAGCGCGATCCAGAACCGAGGACGCGGCGACGGGGGGCGAGCTTCCATGGCGGTTCCTTATCACTAAGCAGCGGGAAGCTGTGCCTGAGAATTTCGAGCGAAGCTGCCGGTGGTGGTCAGGGCCGCGGCCGGGGCGGCGAGGACGATCTCCTCGCTGACGCGATCACGAACAGCCTCGGGCAGGTCAGCACCCTCTGCCTCGGGAACCGTATCCTCGTGGTTGCGGGTCTCCCAGCTACCGGTGTCGAGGGTGAACAGCGCCAGCGGCGTCAGCAGGGCGTACGTGATCGGCATGAGGAAGGACAGCGGGATGAAGGCGAGCGCTCCGACGCGCTCCTCCTTCGCGAGCTTCCGCGTCTTCCAGCGGTAGATGAGGCCGAACACCAGCACGACCTCGATGTGGAGGACGAGCGCCGGGAAGAACTTGAACGTCGCCAGCGCGCGGGTGACCGCGACCGGATAGACGAGCAGGAGCGCAAACAGCGAGAAGAAGTGGATCGCGAGGATCGGGTTCAGCCGCCACACGTGGCTGAAGCCGCCGGCGTAGTCGACGATGTTCGAGCGGCGCCAGCGCAGCTGCTGGGAGAAGTAGCCCGACAGGGTGTTCGGCACGAACGTCCGGCATCGCGCGTCGAGGGTCATCGTGGTCAGGTATCCAGCCTTGACGATCTGGCGGGTGAGGAACCGATCCTCGCCGTACTTGATCGGGACCCCGAGGACCGAGCGCTCCTGGAGGATGGGCTCGAGCTCGATCAGCACCGAGCGGCGGTACGCGGTCAGGCACCCCGAGAGGCACATGATGCGGCGGAACCCCCACTCGAGGTTCTTCATGAAGAAGTACGAGTACCAGTACTTCACCACCTGCATGCGGGTGAGCCAGTTCTCGTGCTTGTTGCGGACGTCGACCCAACCACCGACCGCGGCGATCTTGTCGTTCGTGAACCGGCGCAGCAGCTCGCGGATCGCGTTGGCGTCGATCACGACGTCCGAGTCGACGGAGACGATGATCTCGCTCGCTGCTTCGCGCGTCGCCCGGATGATCGAGCGCCGCTTGCCCATGTTCGTGTGGTTACGGAGGATCTTCAGGCGGCCGTTCGACGACCGGGCCAGCGTGAGCGCCTGCTCGTAGCTGTCGTCGGTCGAGCAGTCATCTACGCAGATGATCTGGAGCTTCGCGGCGGGGTAGTCGGAATCGAGGAGGCTTTGCAGCGTCTCGAGGATCGCCGGGCCCTCGTTGAACATCGGGATGATCGCCGTGACAGTCGGCTCGTAATCATCCCGGGTCTCGTCCCAGTTCTTGCCCCGAATGAGCCTCAGGAGCAGACCGCCGACGTACCGATTCACGAACACCACCACTGCGAGGCAGTGGCAGATCACCCAGAGGGTACCGGTTGTCACGCGCCCACCTTCAGGTAGACGCAGATCACCGACAGAATTCGGGTGAGGCTAGGGTTCACGATGAAAAAGCTATTCGGAAGGAGGTTGGTAGCGATTAGTGCCGCAACCTGAGGTCTAGTAGTGGTCGCAAACTATTATGATTCGCTCAGCAAGTCTAGTTGGTTGACGCAGGTTGCCACATTGTCCGTGCCCCAGTCACCGAACCTCAGGAACCTGAGGGACCCTGCTTGTTTTCACCCAGGTACCAAGCGATGAGCCGACTCGTGCGTACGATCGTGACAGCTGTCTTGCTGATCGCGTGGTTGCGCCTCCCGGCAGTGGCCGGACCACTGCCCTCAGCGGGATCCTCGTATGATCCGGACGCCACAGCTCGGTCGCCGGCCACTCCGGAGTCGCCATGGATCGACCTCGCCCCGTCGAAGGTCCTCGCGATCCGTGCCGAGCCCGCTCCGACCAGTCGCCGCAAGCTCGCCGCGTCGCTCACGCTGGCCGGCGTGTACGTGGGCTTCATGGGCTGGACGTACCTCGCCTGGTATCGCGTCCCGACCCATCCGTTCGCGGCCGGTGGCGACGGGAACTGGAAGCTGTGGAGCGAGGAGGGCTGGTTCGGCAAGCAGCGCTATGCCGGCGGCGCCGACAAGTGGGGCCATGCGTGGGCGACGATGGGCCTCGCACGCGGAGGCACCGAGCTCCTCTATCAAGCCGGCGGGTATTCGCGGCTGACGTCCGCGATCGTGGGGACCACGCTGTCCGAGCTGCTGTTTCTCGGCGTCGAGATCAAGGACGGCTTCGCGTACCGGTTTTCGTATGGCGACTTCGCGTTCAACACCCTCGGCGCGGCCTGGGCGTTCGCGTCGTCGATGTCGCCGCAGTTCGACGAGCTGTTCGACTTCCGGGTTCAATACGCGCCGAGCGCGCGATACCGCGAGAAGTTCCGCGACGATGGCGACCTCGACATCGCCGAGGACTACTCGGGCCAGACCTATCTCGTGTCCCTCCACCTCGGCGGGATCCGCGCACTGCGAGATGCACGGTGGGGTGGGTGGTCGCGATTCGTCGACGTCTCGTTCGGATTCGAGAGCCGCGGCTACAAGCCGGATCCGCCGTACAAGCCGACGCCCGAGATGCCCGACTACGCGAAGAGCCAGACGACGTTCATCGGCCTGTCGCTCAACGCGCAGGGACTGTTCGACTACTTGCTGCGCGGCCGCAGCGAGCCGGCGCGCAAGATCCTGCACGGAACGTTCGAGGTGTGGAGCTTGCCCTACACCACGCTCCCGCTGGCGAGTCGTTCGGTCGCGCCGATCGGCGATGTCCCCGACGAACCGAACAACTGAGCGAAACCAAACCGCAGTCGCGGTGTCCACGGACCATGCGAGCTGCGCTGGCGGTCCTCCTCTGCGCTTTGTCGAGCGTTCAGGCCGGCTGCTACGTCACGTATGACCCGGTCGAGGACCTCAGCTTCCGCGAGTTCCCCGACAGCGCCTCCGCCGTGATCGCGATCCTCGAGGAAGCAGGGCATGCGCGGGTCTACGCGGTCGGCGAGTACCATCCAAGGCCGGTCCCGAACGCGCCGAAGTCCCCGATGACGCGGTTCACGACCGAGATCATGGAGCTCATGCTCCCGCGCGCGCGGCACCTCGTGATCGAGACCTGGATCGACGACGGCTGCGCGGCGACGAGTGCCGTCTCGCGTGAGGTTGCCGCGACCACCGGGCGTTCGCCGAGCGCGACGAAGCAGCTCGAGGCACTCGTCATGAAGAGCGCGAAGCTGCGGCTCCAGACCCATGCGCTTCCGATGACGTGCATCGAACATGGTGCGCTGCTCGACGCGATGGGGCGCGTCGATTTCCTCCGGCTGCTCGAGCTCGTCACCGAGAAGCTCGGTCGCACGGCACGCTCCCTGGTCGAATCTGATCGTGCGGTGATCGTGTACGGCGGAGCGCTGCACAACGATCTATATCCGGCGTGGCCACTCGAGAGCCTGTCGTACGCGCATCAGCTCTCGGCGGATCTCGGTGGCGGCGTGATCGAGGTCGACCTCGTGGTGCCCGAGGTCGTTGCACCGATGCCGATGGTGCGGCGGGAGGGCTGGTTCCCGTTGCTCGGCCGGACCGCGCCGGATCGCGTCCTGCTGTGGGAGCGCGGCCCGGACAGCTACGTGATCATCTTGCCGGCCAAGGACCTCGAGGCCCGCAAGGTCGCGCTTCCCATCGCCGCGCTGTGACGTGCTAAGCGTACCCGGGTGCCCCGGCTCGTGCGCGACACCGATGATCCACCGCTGACCACGCCGCCCGACGACGTCACCCCGCCGTCAGACGAGCAGATCGAGCGCTGGGCCACCGCGTACCTGCGCCACGCGCCGTTGTCGCTGACGTTGCGCGAGATCAACCGGCTCGTCGCGATCGAGGCGGTCAGCACATCGCGTGGGCCCGTTCTCGACGTCGGTTGTGGCGACGGGTTCTGGTGGACGCTGCGCGATCACGACCACCGCGAGATCTACGGGATCGACATCTCGGCCGCCGAGATCGCGCAGGCGCGCACGCGGATCAAGGCGGAGCTCACCGACGTCTCGCGCGAGGAGCCGTTCGCAGGTACTCGGTTCGAGGAGATCATCGGGAACTGCTCGCTCGAGCACGTGCCCGACATCGACGCCGCGTTGCACAACCTTCGCGCCGTCGCAGCACCCAACGCGCGACTCGTGATGTTCGTCCCGACGCCGCGCTGGGCGTACCACGGCCGCATCCAGGGCTTCTTGTTGAAGCATGCCCCACGGATCGCGATGAGCGTGTCGGGCGCGCTCAACGGATTCTTTCAGCACTGGCACCTCTACGACGCCAAGGTCTGGACGCGTCTGCTCGCGCAGCACGGCTGGAAGGTCCGAGCGACATACGGCCTCGGCTCCGCGCGCTCGGAATTTCTGTTTCGCTTGTTCATGCCACCCGCGTTCGGCGAGTTCCTGATCAAGAAGCTGACCGGTACCTATCCTTCGCGGCTCGCGCGGTTTCTCCCGGACTCGGCGCTCGCGCCATTCACGCGCCTCGTGCGCTGGGCCGTCACCGATCCGCTCGTACCCGCAGATTCGCCGACGGCGTACGAGTACATGATCATCGCGGACGCCATCGAGCCCCCCCGCCAATGACGTCGACCGATTCGGTCGATCAGGGCGACTACTTCGCGAACCACGCGCGCGCGCGGCAGTTCCCCTGGACGCTCTATCACCAGCCGCTCGAGCGCGACCTCGCGAAGTTCCTCCGTCAGGTCTCGGCCGAGCACCCAACCGGCGAGGTCCTCGTCGTCGGCTGCGGGCTCCTCCACGAGATCGACGCAGCACCGAGTGGTCTCGTGTTTCACGTTGCCGACATCGACGAGCGTGCGGTCGCGGCGGTGCTGGCGCGCGACGACGTCCGGATCCGGTCGGGGACCGTCGTTCCGCCCGAGGAGCCAATCGATCGCTCGCTCGCGGCAACGAAGCGGTTCGCCGGGATCTACGCGAAGGAGGTCGTCGAGCACGTCCACGGCTGGCCGGCGTGGCTCGCGGGTCTGCGGCGCGCGCTAATCCCGAGTGGCCGACTCTGGTTGTCGACGCCCAACTACGGCGAGCCGTGGCTTCCGGCGATCGAGTCCACGGTGCTCGAGCTCGTCGCTCGCAAGAGCGGGTTCTCGCGCAAGGACCTCCACCCGACGCGGTTCTCGCGCCGCTCGCTGACCCGCGGTCTGCGTGCTGCTGGCTTCGAGCAGGTCGAGGTCAGGCCGACGCCGACGCGCCTCGCTCTCACGAGCTGGGCTCGCGCTCCGCGCTAGCTACTTGCTCTCGAGCAGCTCGATGCGGCGCTCGAGAGCGATGATCCGGCGCGCAAGGTCGAGCAGTCCCGACGGATCTTTCGCGCGCAGCCGATCGGCGAGCTCGTAGGCGGCCTGATCGTCGAGATCGTGAACAGCGCCATCGCCTAGATCCGCGGCTGCCGACTGCAGGCGTTTGGTCGCTGCGGCAAGGGTCTTGTGGAACCGCGCGCGTGCCCACGATTCGAGCCACACGCCATGGCGCCTGCACAGGCGGAACACTGCTTCGCCCCAGATGCGGTCGTCGAGGGTCCCGGAGCAGTCCGGACACTTCGCGGTCGGATCCTTGAAGCCTTCGAAGGTTTGGAGCTCGCCGATTGTGTCGGCGGCGCGGACGGTTCGCAGG
>JACCQV010000832.1 GCA_013813945.1 Deltaproteobacteria bacterium
ACGGGCGTGCTCGGCAGCGACGCGACGATCGCGAGCTCGTCCTCGCTGCCGCTCACGCCGCGCGGCCCGAGCGCTTCGTGCGCGGCGCACCTCACGCGCCTCGACTACCGACGGCGGTCTGGATCAATAAGCCCGCTGATCAATCTGACCAAGTTCGCGATCAACCGGATCAGTCTGATCAGATCGCAATCAGCTCACTAAACTAATGCGCGCCGGTGTCTCAAACTCGTTGACAGGTTCCGCGGCGAACCTCGGCGCTCGAGTTGGCCGCGGTGCGCTTGCGGATCACGGCGTCTTCCCCATCGCCGATGCGAAGCTCGAACCCGGTGCGCCGCTCGCGAACAGCCCAGCTCCTGCCATCGGGATGGCGGAGCTCGATCCAGCTGCCGATTCCCGCCTCGAACCGCTGTTTCGACCGCTGGTCCTCGCCACTCTGCGGCAGCTTCACGTCGACGCATCCCTTGTTCGTGCGCGCCCACGCGTAGGCCTTCTCGAGCGCATCCTTGCCTTCGGTCTCGAAGCCTTCGGTCAGGGCGGTCAGCCACGCCGTGATCGTCGGGAACACGCACCATGAATCGCCACTGCTGAAGTCGAACGACACCACCTGCTCGGGCGAGCCACCGAAGCAACCGACGGGGTCGAACGCGTGAACCTCGATCGACGAGATGGCGAGCGGGTACCAGGCGCTGTTCCACAAGGCGTGGCTCGAGGTGCTCGAGCGCCCTTCCTCGAATTCGGTCGCGAGGTTCGTCAGCACCGTGCGTTCGTGGTCGAGCTGCGACGGCTGCATGAACCGGAAGTCACCATAGCGCCAGGCTCCCACCTGACCGAGCACGCGACCGACGTCGAGCGGAAGAGCGTCCCCGTCGTGGCGCGTGATGGCGCCGCGTTTGACACGCTTGTGTGACCCGAGGGTGCGGACGAGCTTTGGCCCGACGACCTGCAACGTGAAGGCGCAAGGGCGTTCTAACGTTCTGTCTCGGTGGAGAAGATCGGACGAATCCGGCGGGTCGACCCCGGGATTTCCGAGGTCTAGCATCACGCTTGCGTTTGAGATAACGGCCGTGCTTTTTTCGACATGGTGGACATCGGTGACGGAGCCCCAGGCTCGATCGCGCATGGCGTGCGAACCCTGCTCGAACCAGCTGGTGTCGATGATCCTGGCACGCGCGAAGAAGACCTTCGACGTCGCGAGGAAGCGCTGCGGGAGAGAGAACAGAGGTTCTCCGACTTCGCGGAGAACGCCGCGATCGGCCTGCACCAGGTAGGACCTGATGGCACGATCCTCTGGGCGAACCGCGCGGAGCTCGAGCTACTCGGGTATTCGGCGGAGGAGTACATCGGGAAATCGATCGTGCGGTTCCATGTCGATCGTGCGGTGATCGACGACATCCTTGCGCGCCTGACGTGCGGCGAAGAGCTGCACGAATACGAGGCGCGACTTCGAGCGAAGGACGGCTCGGTCAAGTACGTGCAGATCACCTCGAACGTCAATGCGCGTGACGGGCGGTTCATCAATACACGCTGCTTCACGCGGGATATCACCGAACGTAAGGAGTTTGAGCACTACCGCGCCCTCGCCGAGCAACGCACGCAGCAGTTGTTGAAGATCACCAGCGCGCTCTCGGATGCCGTTGCCCCGGAAGCGGTCTTCGAAGCGATCGTTGATCATGTGCGCGTTGCACTCGACGCCTCGTCTGCGGCTCTCTGGTTAGTGAGCGAAGACCGCATGTCGCTGCGTCTTGCACGTCACGTGGGATATTCGGCCGGAGCTGCCAAGGCAGTCGCTCGGTTGCCGATGGATCTCGAGCCTTCCATACCCGCGCTCGATGCAATCAGGCGAGGCGAATCCGTATGGATCTCGTCGCAGCAAGATCTCGTGCGCGACTATCCGCATCTGGCCGGCACGATGACGCCCAATCGGTCGTATCGCATCTGTTGCCTGCCACTCGTGTCGAACGGCACCACGTTGGGTAGCGTCGGGATCACGCTCGAAGAAGCACGTGAGTCCACCGAGGACGAACGTAGCTTTCTGCTGCTGGTTGCGCACCATGCGAGCCAGGCACTCGAACGGTTGCGCTTGTTCGATGAGGAACGCCGCAGTCGTGCCGCCGCCGATGCTGCGTCACATCGCATGAGCGTCCTGAGTCATGCCTCGCGTTCGTTCGGTGAGGCGGATATCGATCACGCGCAACGCCTGAACAAGATCGTGGCGGAGATGGGGGCGCTATTCGAGAGTCATACGAGCATCAGCCTCCTTGCTGCGAATGGGCGTTTGCATTCGGTGGCGCACTACCATCCCGATCCTGAGGCCGAGGAGATGATCCGTTCACTGGCGCGAACGTCCCCAGTCAACGTCGGGGAAGGCATCACCGGGACGGTGGTGAGCACGGGGAAGAGCGTCCTGATCGCTGAGGCGGATCTGGCTGTGATCGCGTCACGCGCGTCGCCGGCATACCGTGCATTCTTCGAACGGTTCCCGTTCCATGCGGCGATCGTGGCGCCGCTACGCGTGCGCGGGAGAATCATCGGAGTCGCGAGCGCCACCCGGGTCAAGGCCGGCATGTCGTACGACCAGGCGGATCTCGAGATGCTCGAGGCACTCGCAGAACGGGCGGCGGCGGCCATCGAAACGACCCGCCTCCACACCGAGACGCAAGAGGCGAGGGCTCGCGCGGAGCAGCTGTATCAGTTCGCTCACGCGGCGGTCACCACGGACAAGGTCGACCAGGTCTGCGACGCCGCACTCACTGCGATCGGGAAGGCGCTGAACACGGACCGGGCTGCGATTCTCCTGTTCGACGACGACGGTGTCATGCGGTTCAAGGGGTGGCGCAATCTCACCGACGAGTACCGCCGCGCCGTTGAAGGACACACACCGTGGGCCCGCGATGCGCTGGCGCCCGAGCCCGTGCTGATCAGCGATGTCGCTGCCGACGCTTCGCTCGCTGCATACCGAGACTTGTTCCAGCGCGAGCGCATTGGTTCGCTGGCATTCATTCCTCTCGTGAGCCGCGGACAGCTTCTCGGGAAGTTCATGATCTACTACGAGCAAGCACACGCTTACTCCACCAACGAGATCGACCTCGCGAGCGCCATCGCGAATCACCTGGGTTCGATCCTGGCGCGCTTCACGGCGGTCGCGGAGCTGGAGAGCACGATCCGGTACAACGAGCTGTTTGCAGGCGTGCTCGCGCATGACCTTCGGAACCCTCTGGGATCGATGATGATGGCCGCGCAACTCATGCTCATGCGCCAGGAAGGGCAGGGTGATCTCAGCGCCAAGCCCCTCACTCTGATCCTGTCGAGCGGTCAGCGCATGACACGTATGATCGATCAGCTGCTCGACTTCACGCGCGCACGCGTCGGTGGCGGCATCGAAATCAGCCGGACCGCGACCAATCTGGCGGACCTTTGCAAGCAGGCCGTTGCCGAGGTGGAGCTCATCCATCCGGACCGGCGGATCGAATCGTGACGTGCCGGGCACGCCTTCTCTGCCTGGCTCAGCCAGTACGGAAGCTGCATGTAGATCACGG
>JACCQV010000842.1 GCA_013813945.1 Deltaproteobacteria bacterium
GAAGTGGTCAGTCGCCCTTCGGCGCGATCGGCCCGACCACCTCCCCGTCCACCGATCCGAGTGGAGAGCGCTTTCCACACACCACCGCAATCGAGCGTAGATCCGGCTGCCCTGAACAAAACGACAGTGGTCCCTGCCTCTTCGGGCGCACACAGGATCGCGTCGCGCCCTGCAGCGACCAGCTTCGCAGCGATGCTGCGCAGGAGCTCGGGCTCCGCGGGGACCGCCGCGACCACGGGTCCGGTGCCCGGGAATGCCGCCGCGATCGAGGTCGCGAGTCTGCCGCGGAGAACAGTCAGCTCGCTGCCCACCGCCTCGGCATCGCGCGTGAGCTTGTCGATCGCGGCCGGAACGTCGGTGGGACTGCACGAGAACCGGGTCGCCAGCGTGCGCAACACGGTATCGCGTGCGAACAGCTCGGCACGGGCGCGGCGGGCCGCCGTGAACGTCACCCGCGTCATCCCCTTGTAGCGCTCGGCCCCCGTGATCCGGATCGCTGCGAGCTGCGATGTGCGCGTGCAGTGCGTGCCGCCGCACGGTGAGAAATCGAAGTCCCCGATCGCGATCACGCGGATGTCGGCGTCGACCTTCGGATCGCGGCGCAGCTTCAAGGCGGCGAGCTCGTCCGCCGCGGGGAACCACGCTCGGATCGCGAGGTCATCGTCGATCAGATCGTTGGCGAGATCCTCGGCTCGTGCGAGCTCCGCCTCGGGGATCCGATCGCGCGTCACATCGATCGTCAAGGACGTCTCGCCGAGTCGGGCGGATGCCGTGGGCGCTGCGGCACGATCGAGCAGGGCGCCCGAGAGCAGGTGCTGGCCGGTGTGTTGCGCCATGTGCTGGCGGCGGCGCATCCAGTCGAGCTCGCAGGTGACCGGCGCGCCGATCGCGGGAGCCTCGCCGGCGAACACGTGGACAATCGTCCCGTCGTCCGTCTCCTGGGTATCGACCACGGTCGCGCCACCGAGCGTCCCGCGGTCACCGAGCTGGCCCCCGGCTTCTGGATAGAAGGCGGTGCGATCGAGGACGATCGCCGGCTGATCCTTCCAGGTCGTCATGCCGGCGACCACGGCATCGAACCGCCGCAGGGTCGCATCGTCGTGATACAGGCGGCGCGTCATCGCCGGAGGTCTATCACGGACCGATCGTGATGACCCATGCGTCGCAGCCCCCGGGCCCCTTGTCACCGCCGATCCGGCCCGTGACCGGGCACGCGGCATCGCGCTCGTCGGTGCGCAAGATCGTCGCGCCGACCCGGGTCAGCTCCTCGAGGACCTCGACATCGGGCAGGATCACCGTCCCGTACTTCTTCGGACCCGTCGAGATCAGCGCCAGGCTCGGCTTCACGGCCTCGAGGAAGTCGCGCCGGCTCGAGGTCTTCGACCCGTGGTGGCCGACCTGCAGGATGTCGGACCGGATCGCGTCCTTGTGATGAAAGATCAGGAACTCCTCGACATCGCCAGCGGGGTAGCTCGGATCCTTGCGCGGCCCCGACTCTGCATCGCCGACGAGGAGCATCCGTTTGCCGGCAAGCTCGACGGCGAGGACGATCGAGTTCTCGTTCGGGCTGCCACTCGACTTGGCCTCGGCATGGAGAATCTTGAACGCGGCACTCTCCCCGAGCAGCTGCGTATCGCCCTCGCTGAACCGCTCCCACCGCGGCATCGTGATCGTCAGCTGCTTGACCGTGACATCTCGCTGCGCGGGGACCGAAGCGGCCGTGTGGTAGCTCGCCGTGCTCCTGGCAACCGCCTCCAGGAAGTCGCGATAGAAGATCGTGTCATTGATCCGGCCGGAGTCCCAGACGTGGGTGACGTCGTAGCAGTGCAGGACGAGGTCAAGCGCGGACCCGTGATCGAGGTGCGGGTGCGAGAGCACCATGTGATCGATCTTCTTGCGCTCCGTTGGCGCGCTGGCGCCGGGCTCGACACACAGATCGTCGCCAGACGGACCGAGCGCCGCGGCGAGATACGCGACGACACGGAGCGGGCGCTCGACCGCATCGTTCGTTCCACCGTCGAACAGCATCGCGAAGTCCGCGCCACGGATCAGCACGGACAGGCCGGTCCCGACATCGATCATGTGAATCTGGAACGTGCCCGGTGCGGGCGCGACCGGCACCTCGGCAGCGGTCGAGACACGAACCCACGTGACCTTGATGGGCGGGGAACCGTCCACCAGGGGCGGCGGAGTGGGGAGCTGCCCCGAGGGGGCGGTCGGACCAAGAGGCCGCGCAGGCCGCGGACACCCAGCGAGTGCGAGGAGAACGAGGACCCAGCCCAGGCGCAGCATCGGCTCATGGTTTCATAGTCCGAAACTATTGTCCCCGCGGACGCCGCCGCGGCGTACCTCTTCGGCATGCGCTTCTATCTGGTCGTGCTCCTCGCCGCCTGCGGGACCTCCGACTCGACCGGTACCGACGGCGGCACGACGACCGACAGCAATGGTCCGATGTCCGACGCGCGCGGCAGTGGCTCCATCGACGCTCCGGGGCCGAGCAACCGAGTGAGCTCGACGCTGACGTCGTCATGCGGGACGTTGCAGGGTCGCGCAATCGTCAACTTCAACGGCAACTTCGGCATCGCGTTCACCGAGGATGATTCGCCGTATACCTTTCTCGGCTCCGTCCAGTTCGAGCTTCCCGACGGTTACACCGGCACCATTCCCAACCCCGAAGCATGGAACGGGTCGTCGGCACGCCGGGTGGTCGCGACGACCTCGACGAGCTACCAGCTCCACGGGAATCACTGCTGGTTCAACGGTGCGGTGCCGTCGGCGGCTGGCAGCGTGGTGATCACGGAGTTCCGCCCGAACGACGGTGTGGTCAAGGCAACGTTCAATGCGCTGCAACTCCGCAGCTGCACAGCGTCTGCGGTCTGCACCGTCTCGGGATCGATCGAGACGACGGCCGAAGGCGTGTTCGACTGATCCCCCAGTTCATCGGGTCGTGTACCGATGGCGCTTCGGCCGTGGCGAGTCCGACGATGTCGAGATCTCGTGGCCGCACGCGAGCTGCTCGCTACCAGGTCCCCACGATCGTGATGCCGTTGATCGACGTGTTCGGCACGATCGACAGCTCGAACGGCTCCGGCCGTGACGTGTCGCCGGGCTGCGCCTTGTCGCGGCGATAGCGGCGCTCCTGGTAGACGAAGAACAGCGTCGAGACCCCGGCGCCGACGAGGCCGCCCGTGATCACGTCCGAAGCGTGGTGGCGATTCAGTGCGTACTGCGAGTACGGCACCGCGAGCGCCGCGACGGCGAGCCCGGTGTACGCAGCGACCTCCCACCACGGCAGCGTTCCGGGAGGACGCCAGCGGTTGAACAGGTGATAGCGCGCGTACAACCCGAGGTAGGTCGCGGTGGCGAGGGTGCTGGATGAATGTCCCGACCAGAACGAGCGCCGACGATCGTCGTCGTTGACCGCTCCCTCCGCGAGATCGTAATGCGGGCGGTGCCGGCCGAACGTGTTCTTGGCGGTATGGGTCAGCAGCTGCGTGGTCAGGACTCCTTGCAGGAAGCCCTTGACGTGGTGCCAGCGCGAGTCGTCGCCTCCGAGGAGGATCGTTGCCCCGGCTACCCCGGCACCGACGTACAGCATCGCGGACGGATACTGGCCGCCGTCGTAATGCGCTCCACCCTCCGTGCTGGCGAACATCAGGGGCTCGGCCCGCGGACTCGTGAACTTGAGGCCGATCGTCAGCGCGAGCGGGAGATAGAGGAACGGTACGGCTCCGCCATCCCACACGTACGAGCGCTTGGGCAGTCGCCAGTCAAAGGTGCCTTTGACGTCGTCATCGGCCCGGGCAATGGCCGGGACGCTGACCGTGAGCGCCGCGATCAGGATCCAGGTGGGCTGCATCAGCGTTCGCGGGACACCCAGGTGTATTCACTGGTTGCTCCCGTTCGGCAAGGATCGAAACGTCGTGACCCACGGCCGAGCGAACCTATGCGCTAGCGCGCGACGCGCTCGACGGAGCCGCCCGGGACCCACCCCGACGTTCCATTCGCGATCCGGATCCGCGTCCACGCATCGCGGCGCTCGAGGACCGTGACCTCGACCCCGCGCGGTAGCGGCTGGCTCAGCGCTGCCGGTGCACCGGCACTATCCGCCGCGCGCATCACCACGTCATCCATGACGACGCCGTCATCGCCGTGATCTGTCTCGAGCACGACGGAACCGATCATCGCGAGCCAGACCACGAACGGGATCACCGAGAGCCCGGTCAAACCCCGACGGCGACGGCCGGCCCACGGGACGAGCAGCAGGATCGCGACCGCGAACGCGGCGGCACCAACGATGAGCTTTCGTGCGCGCGGCCAGGTGTGGAAGAACAGCAGCGTGTCGGTGGCTCCGCTCGCACCCGGGCGGAACGCATCGGACTGCCGGCTGCGCAGCCACGCCAGATTGTGCTGTGCGCGGGCGTTGCCGCCGTCGAGTGCGAGAGCGCGGCGGTACGCGAGCGCGGCGGTGGCGACGTCTCCGGCACCGAGCGCGGCGTTGCCCCAGTCGGTGAGGAGCTCGGGACGGTCGGGGAGGGCGCGAGCGGCTTCGCCGAGTGCGATCGCCGCGCGGGAAAACGCCGCCTTGCGCGCCGTGGCGTCGGAGCTCATCTCCATCGCCTGCTGATACGCGACGCGACCCTCCTCGAGCGGACTGGCCTCCGCGTGCGGCGCGGCGAGCAACACGAGCACGATCGCGGCGGTCGAGACTCTCTTCGTCGCGCTGCCACGGCGGGTGTCGGCGAGCCAGCGGCGAAGCAGACCGGCGGCATTGGAGCGCACATCGCTCGACAGTGGAATCAGCGCTGCCGTCGGAGCGAAGCTCTCGGTCTCGAGCTTGGCGAACAGGTCGCCGTCGGGTCCCGTGCTCGAGATCGAGACGCCGAGCACACGCGCGAGCTCGCGCAGTGCGCCGCCGAGCGCGCCGGCGACGTCACGCGCGGGCGAGGTCGCGGCCTGGTCGAGCAGTGCCTCGACCTTCTTGCGCGCGACGCGGACCTCGGCAGCTTCCTCGCGCTGACCACGTGTGCGGAGCTGATAGCTGCGCGCGAGCAGCATCGCGAGCGGGATCGCGTACAGCAGGCCGACGAGGATCCACAGAACGGTTCCACCGAGTGGCTTGTCATCGACAGCACCGAGGCCCGAGAGCGCGAGGTCCGCGTTGACGAGCGCGCTCGTATCATCGGTGGCAGCGGCGGTCGGCGTTCGCTTGCTGGGCGTCGCCGACACCACATC
>JACCQV010000870.1 GCA_013813945.1 Deltaproteobacteria bacterium
GTGCGAGGTTGACCGTGACCTTCTTGAGCGGGAGATCCTCCGCGACCGCGTTGAGCGCACTCTTGATCCGGACCGCGCCTTCCTTGACGGACGGGGCTGCGAGGCCGACGACCGAGTAGCCGGGCAGCCCGCGCGAGATCTCGCACTCGACGTCGATCATCACGGCATCGATGCCATCGAGCGTGAAGGTCTTGACCCGCGAGATCACGGCAGTCGCACGAGCACGCACCGGGCCAGCGGGTAGAGCGTGCAGGAATGCCTACTTGGCCGCGATTCTGGTCGCCGGCGGGACAGCCGTCCGCTGCTCGGCCGGACGCCGGACGCGACTGCAATGTTTCTTCATCTGGCTGCGGCCGGTCGCGAAACGCGGCCTGGGTCTCGCGCTGGTCTCGCGGATCGCCGTCGCGCACGGCGGTGGCGCGTGGATCGCCGAGCGCCCTGGTGGTGGTGCGCGCGTGGGCTTCGCGGTCTCCGTCGAGCCGCCGATCAAGCCCTGACTACAGCGGCTGGTACAGGCCGCCGCTCTCGCTCGCGAGCGCCTGCAACAGCTGGCGGTCTTGATCGCGCCCGAGACCGATCGTGTCGATGCGAACGCCGCCGCGGATCGCCTCGCGAGCATCCCGCAGCACGTGGTGCGCGCGGCCTCCCACGTTGCCGAGGCCATCGGAGAGCAGGACGATGCGTCGAGCATTCATCAGGAACGCGGTCCGCATTGCGGGTGCGAGTGCGGTGTTCCCGACCGGAATCGTCTCCCGCACGAACCCGACCATTCCGGCTCGCCCCGGGTCGTCGAGTGGGACCATGTTCGGCGCGAACGCCTCGAGCTCGTCGTTGAAGAACAGCACGTTGATCCGGGTCCCAGCGGGCAGCCGCTCGAGCGCGGCAACGAGCTCCGCCTGGGCGACATCGATCTTGCGAGGCTGCGTCGGCGCCGGGGCCAGCTCCGGCGCAACCGGGGCGGCGTCCGCCGGAACCGAGGACGGATCGATCGAGGGATCAGGCGGCGGCTCGGTGGGCGGTGGGCCCGGTGGACCGGGGTCGACCGGCGGTGGCGGCGGCGGGCCGGGCGGCGGACCGGGCGTTGTCTGGATCTGCGCGAGGCGTCCCGCGGCCAGCTCGGACATCGACCCCGAGGTGTCGAACACGAACACGATGTCGCCTGCACCTTCGAGGGGAATCCCGAAGAACTCGACGACGGTCGCGCCTTCGATCGGTACGATGACCGTGGGCACCGTGGCCCCGACACGAGCCTGGACCCGGGTCGTCACGTTCAGCCTGATCCCCAGCTCGCCGGGACGGGGCACCCGAGCGATGCAGCCTGCACAAACGATCAACAAGATGAGCGAAGATGAACGCATGAGGAGTGGAACCTCTCCAACGGTACATCGTTGTCTCGCGCTTGTGACGGCAAGCTTGTCCGTCGCGTGCGTCAAGCAACTACCTCCTGCGCCCATGCCCCAGGCAATCGCGCCGCAGGTCGAGACTTCCCCGGTGCCACCGAACGGGTACGGCCGCCTGGTCGTCGACGTGGTCGAGGGACCTACTCCGGTCCAGCAGATCCGCATGGAGTCGCAGCCTGTCGTGAACGGCCGGGGGCGGACGAGCTACAAGTTCACCGAGCAGCCGGTGGTCCTGTGCTCGGTCTCGCCGTGCGCCGTCGACGTTCCCGCGGGCAACGTCCTGCTTGGCTTTCCGGTGATCGGCAAAGACGGCATGGAGGTCGAGCTCGTGAACGTCGGCCCCGATCCCTCCGTCTATCGCCGCTCGCTGAGCATCTACGAGGACCGCACCGGCGGCACCCGCGTGCTCGGCATCATCACGACGGCGCTCGGCGGTGCGTCGATGATGACCGGCGCCGCGCTGCTTCCGATCGGCCTGTCGAGGGACAATGGAGGTCTGACCATGGCAGGCGGGATCACGCTCGGAGCGGGTACGGTCGCACTCGTGCTCGGCATCCTCGCCATCCGCGCCGACGCGCCGACCTTTCGCCTCGGGTCGTCCAATCACTTTCCGCTTAGCGCTGGCGCGCCCTGAGCGCTCACAGCCGCGGGCGAATGCCCATCTCCTCGAGGAGATGGTCCGCGCTGTCGATCTTGTCCATCATCCACAGCATGTAGCGCACGTCGACGTGGATCTTGCGGGTGGTCGCGCCGTCGAACACGACGTCGGACGCCACGCCCTCGATCGTGCTGTCGAAGTTCAGGCCCACGAGCTCGCCCTTGTCGTTGAGCACGGCCGAGCCCGAGTTGCCGCCCGTGGTGTCGAGGTCGCTGAGGAAGTTCACCGGCAGCTCGCCGTCGGCACCGGCGTACGGCCCGAACTGCTTCGCCTGGATCGCAGTGAGCTGCGGCTGCGGCGCATCGAACGGCTCGGTGCCGGTGTTCTTCTTCAGGATCTGCGACGCGGCGGTGAACGGCGGCTCGCTCGGCTTGAACGCCTTGACCGTGCCGTAGGTGATGCGGAGCGTGAAGTTCGCGTCGGGTGCGAGCAGTCCACCGAGCACCTCGCGCATGGCGTCGGCATAGACCGGGGCGACGAGCATCAGCTCGCCCGTTCGCGCATCGGCACGCTTCTCCTCCGCCTTGTAGATCTTCCAGACCCGCTGGATGGCCCGCACGAACGGATCCTTCGACGCCGCGAGCTTCGCCGCCGTTCCGTTCTCGAGCAGCTCGAGGCGGACCTTCACATCTTCGAGCTTCGTCGTCCGGTACCAGCCGTCGAGCGTCTTGTCGATCAGGGCCTCATCGATTTTCTGCGACGCCTTTGCACCGAGGAGCAGCGGCAGCCACGGTCGCTCCGCGGGGGAGAGCTGCAGCGCGCGGACGAGCGCGAGACGCAACTGCGCGCGATCGAGCGTGGCGTCGTACTGCTTCGTGAGCTGCTTGCTCGCCGCAATCGCGGTTCGCAGGTCGCGCTGCTGATAGCCGACCTTGCGCTCGGCATCCGGCTTCGTCCGCTCGTCACTCCACCGCGTGAGGTCGAGCGCCGATGCGAGCAGGCTCGAAGCGCCGAGCGCAGCGCTGCGCTCGTAGTCGGCCAGGGCTGTTCGCTGCTCGTCGAGGATGAGCTGTTCGAGCTTCGCGATTGCGGCCTTGTGGTGCTCGCGCCCTGGCTCTGCGGCCCATGCCTTCGCCTGCTGATCGAGCGTGGCCTTGCGCTGCAGGAGGTCGCTCGAGGTCAGACCCTTCAGCACGCCCCCGATCTTCTCGAGCCCGTTCTGCACCTTCTGCTTGAGGACGCCGGCCTTGATTGCAGTCTCGCCCGGCGCCTTGAGGTGCGCCTCGGCGATCGCGTAGCGCTGCTTCGCGAGCTCGAGATAGTACGGGTAGTACCAATCGACGTCGTGCTTCACTTCGAGGGCGGTCTTGGTGCGTGTCGTACGTCCCGGAAATCCGGTGATCATCACGAAGTCGCTCGGGCGAATCCCCTGATCGGACACCTTCAGGACGTGAGCGGGCTTGTACGGCACGTTCGTGGCCGCGTGATCCGCGGGCTTGCCGTCGCTGCCGACATACGCGCGATAGAACGCGAAGTCACCGGTGTGGCGTGGCCACTGCCAGTTGTCGACCTCGCCGCCGTAGTTACCGACCGACCGCCGCGGTGCATACACGAGGCGAACGTCTCGGATCTCGAGCTCTTCGATCAGCACGTACATGCCGCCCCGGAAGTACGTCGCGACGTTGCAGCGCACGGCGGGACGATCCTTCTCGCACGCTGCGATCTGCTGCTTGATCCGCTTCTCGACTTCGTTCTTTCGCGCGACTGGGTCTGCGATCTTGTCGAGTCCGCTGCGCACGACCTCGGAGACGTCGGTGAACGCCTGCGCGACGAACACCCGCTCGGCAGGACCCGCGGAGCGCTCCTCGGCGCGAGTCTTCGCGAGAAACCCGTTCTCGACGAGGTTGCTCTCCGGCGTCGAGTTCATCTGCAGCGCGCCCTGGACGCAGTGGTGGTTGGTGACGATGAGCCCGTCGGGCGAAACGAAGGACGCGGAGCAGCTATTGAGCCGCACGATCGCACCAAGCGGCGCAGACAGCGGGTCCGCGAGCTTCCTGGGATCGATCTTCACGCCGAGCCTGGTGAACGCAGCGGCGTGCCCCGGCAGTAGCATCTGCCCGGGCATCCACATCCCTCCGGGATTCGAGTAGGCGGTGCGCGCGGCGAGCTGCGGATCGACCGGTGCCGGCGGCGTCGAGCCCGTGGAGTCTCCGGGGGCCGTGTTCGTCGTCGGCGTGACCTTGGAGCCCTGACCTCCACTGCAGGCGACGGCGAGCACCAGACCGGCGAGGATGGCGTCGAGCTTCATGCGCTGGGCATATCACGGCGTGCAGCTCGCGGCTCCTCGTCAGGATCAGCGTTGCCGCAACAGCAGCTCGCAGCGGGCGAGCACGGTCTTCCCTCGCGTCATCCGCATGGAGTAGGTCTTCCCGACCTCGAAGCCGGCCGCGGTCGTTGCGCTCAGGCTCATGATGACGAGCCGCCCACGGGTCGGCGCCCTCGACACGACCAGCGTCTGCTTGGGATCCTTGGCATCGCTGATGCGGAACGTGACTGCTTCCCTTCCCGGATCCCTGGACAGGAACGCGACGAGGTTCACGTCCCACGGCGGCCCGTTGTAGAGATCGTAGTTCCGGTCCTTCGCGAGGTTCAGCTTCACGAACTCCGCGAGTGCCGCGGCATCCTCCGGAACGGGATCCGGAGAGATCACGATGTGTCCCGCGTGCCGCCGAACGAGCTTGTCATCGGCGTTCGCGATACTTGCGAGCCCGACCACCGCGATCAGGATGGAGATCACGGCGAGCCTCATCACCGAGTCCCCGCGAGCTTTGCCATCGCAAGCAACGGTACTACCGAACCTCGCTGCGTGTGAACGCCACCGATCACGGACAGTCGGCCACGCCGAGCAAATGGAGCTTGCTACCGGCGCCGCTTGTCCATGCCGCGACGCAGCGCTCGCCGATGCCGACAGCACGTGTGCCCACCGCGTTCGCCGACACGCGCTTCGCTCCGACGTCGCGCTCGCTCGTCAGGTCGCGAACGTGAAGACGCCGGTTCTCGATCCAGCTCACGAACGGGCCGCGGCTCGTGATTCCGAGATCGGCGGTCGCCAGCTCGACCGGTCCTGGTATCGGCCGAGTCGACTCGACGCCGTAGCGACTGAACCGGCTGATCCGGAGTTCGCCGTCGGGACCCAGATGCAGCAACGCGAAGTGACCGGTGGCCGTCGCGATCACGGTCCGCGCGCCCCTGCCGGAGATCCAGAAGTCGGTGACTGGCGAGCCGTCTGCGAGCGTGACGAACTGAACATGGACGGCGTAGTCACCGTTGATGCGCTGCTCCGTCGACACGACAACCAGATCGTCGCCGCTCGCCGCCATCGCGCAGCCGAGCGGCTCCTCCGAGGGCAGAACGAGGAACCGCTCGGTCCTGCCCAGCCGGTCGAGAAACGAAAGGTCGAGGCTCTTGACGGTCGACCTCGGATACGCCGAGACATGACCGACGACAAATCCGTCGCCGCGCGCAACCGGCCTGCGACACGTCCAGAAGCACGCCCTGTCCGAGCTGTCCCCACGACATCCCGTGAGTGGCTGCGCGGGTCCCGCCGCGCGACCGTCACGGTCGATCGGAATCGCAACCTGATCACCCGGGGACGGCGTGACGATGACGATCGAGCCCGCAGGGCCTGTGGCGAGCTCGGGCGTATGGTACCCGGTGCTCGCGTATTTATTTCGATAGATCGGGACGCCGCCCCGTAGGGTGGTGATGCCGTCGTCCACCGGCGAAATGCGCCGGACGTAGACGGTCATCCCGTACTCGTCGCTCCGCTGTTCCCAGGCCGCCAGCAAGGTCTGCCCAACCGCGACGATCGCCGGCGAGGTCGTGCGTGGTGTCTCGCACCGCAGCAATCCTAGCGCGATCGCGATCACGCCGGCGGCGCCCAGGCTCAGCCCGCGCGACCACGGCAACTCGACTCCGAAGTTCTTCACCCACGATCTATACGCCGCCGTCGCGATCCAACCAAAACACGATTTCGAATCGGCAGCGATGATCTACTTGCAGAGCGTCTTGCAAGCGTCGAGCACCGCCTTGGCTTGTGCGGAATCGTTGGTGCTGGTCCAGCACTTGTAACTCTTGCCGCCGATGTCGCGCCGAACCTTGACCAGGTGGCTCGTCTTGCCATCCTTCTCGGTCTCGTAGGTGACGGCGTACCCGTCCGCGAGGGTCTCGGCCTGGACGTTCTTGTAGGCCTCGATGCTGCTTGTCTTCGCGTCCTCGAGACTGTCCGGGTCCTTCGAATGCTCGACGAGGAACTGGTTCGTCGCGGCGCTTACCACCTCGTGACCGACATCGCCGAACGAGTGCTTCCCGACGGTGCCCGAGGGAACATCGATCTCGAGACCGGTCGCCGGCAGCTTCAAGCCAGGCTTGGTACACGCGGCTGCCTTGCTATCGTCGGACTTGTCGGACTTGTCGGA
>JACCQV010001042.1 GCA_013813945.1 Deltaproteobacteria bacterium
CGTCCTTCCACATCGCGCGCGCAGTCTCGCCGTGCAGCTCGGCGACGCCGTTCGCGAGGCGCGCCATGCGAAGCCCCGCGACGGTCATCGAGAATGGATTGCCGCCGATCTGCTCGAGCTCGGCGTCCGAGAACCCGACATCGGCGTCCATCTTGCGCATCAGCGCGAGGTCATGAACCTCGTTGCCCGCAGGCACAGGAGTGTGCGTGGTGAACACGACATGCGGGCGCAGGTTGTCGAGGCGTTCGCGCAGCGTCGTGCCGCCGAACTTTGCCGCGCGCATCAGCTCGAGGCCGGCGAACACCGCGTGACCCTCGTTGAAGTGATAGAGGTCGATCGGGAGCTTGAGCGCCTCGAGCATGCGAACGCCGCCAACGCCGAGCACGATCTCCTGCGCCAGCCGATCTTCGTTGCCGCCGCCGTAGAGGCGCTGGGTGATCCAGCGGTCCTCGTCACGCTCCGGCTCGAGCAGGTAGAGGTTGGAGCTGATGAACCGCTCGACCTTCCACACGCACAGCGGGACCTTCTTGCCGCGGACCGAGACTTCGATCCGGACGTCGACGCGACGCACTGCATCGCGAGCTGTCTTGGGATAGAGGTCCTCGAGCCCGCCGCCGGTGGCCACGACCTGCCGCGTGTAGCCTTCATCCCACATCAGGCCAATGCCCGTGATTGGAGCGCGGAGGTCGCCTGCCGACTTCATGTGGTCGCCGGCCAGAATGCCGAGGCCACCGGCATAGATCGGAAAGGTCGTATCGAGCCCGTACTCCATGCAGAAGTACGCGACGCGGGGGTTCGCAGACATCAAGAACTACCTCCGGAGACAGGAAGGCTGCCCGACGACGCCGACGCGGCGCAAGCGACGACGACCCAAAGCCGCGCCGCCGTTGCCAAATACAACGATGTGACGGAACGCCCCATCCGGCGCCTGCATGTGATCCAGATTTCTGGCGAACGCCGGACGGAGCGGGTACACAATGGAGGGGTGAGTCGCAAGCGTCCCGCCGTGTCGCCGGAGGAGCAAGCGCTGTTCCTCGAGGCAATCGGGGGCGCGCTGCCGCTGTCGGGTCGCGATCGCGTGCCCGTGGTGAAGACTCCGCCGTCCGTGGTGCGCGTCGCGTTGCTGCCGCCTGCAACGTCGCTCACGGTCGAAGGCGACGGCCATCGCTACGCCGCACGCGCGCCAGGCGTCTCGCATGCACAGGTCTCGGAGCTCCGCCGCGGCAAGGTCCACGCGGACGAGACCCTCGACCTCCACGGTGACACCGTCGAGCGTGGAGTCGCCCGGTTGCGGGCGTTCCTGATCGAGGCCAACCGGATCGGTCGCCGGTGCGTACTCCTGGTGCATGGCAAGGGAACGCACTCCGATCATGGCGCGCCGCTGCGCGAGGCCGTGCTCGGTCAGCTGCTCGGCGAGTGCTCTGGCTTTGTCCACGCACTGTCGACGGCCGCGCCCGCAGACGGTGGCGAAGGCGCGACCTACGTGATGCTGCGAGGTGGACGTTGAACACCCGCATCCTGATCGTCGCTGCGCTCGTGCTCGCACTGGTGGCTCCCGCCGCCGCGAAGCCTGGCGCGTCACGCGGACGTCGCGCCGCGAAGGCGCTGTCGCCGCAGAAGAAGGGTGCTTCGGCGCGCGTCTCGATCTCGCGAGCCGGTGAGCTCCGTCCCGCACGCGAGGCGATCGGCCGCCGCGAGGAGCCGCTGACGATCGAGGAGGAGACCGCGAAGCAGATCGAGAAGCTTCTACGCGGGCCCGGGCTGCGTAACGGAGTCTCCGGCCTCCACGTCGCCGACGCCAGAACCGGCGAGACCCTGTTCTCCCTCAACGCCAACGAGCCGCTGAACCCGGCGTCGAACGTGAAGATGATCTCGACCGCGACTGCGCTCGAGCTGCTCGGCCCACACTTCAAGTATCCAACCCGCCTGCTCGGCGCGGAGCCCGTCAACGGCCGCGTGCACGGCGACGTGTATCTGCTCGGCAGCTACGACCCGACGCTCACGCCCGCTAGCCTCGAGGACATCGCCGCCGAGGTCGCGGCGCGTGGCATCACCCACATCGACGGCAACATCGTCGTTGGCGCGGACCCCACGCGCGACGGCATCTTCCGCGCGATCATCCCGATCGAGATCACCGCGGGCGAACCCGGTCAGCCTCCGACCGCGGCGCCGCCGCCGGGCGCCGAGCACGTCACCGTGGTCGTCACGGCGACCACGAGCAAGCGCGTGATGCGGAACCGGCTCACGTTCAAGACCGAGACCGTGAAGACCGAAGGCGCGCCGCCGAAGATCACGCTGACGATCGGCGGCACGATCAGCAAGGGTGCCGTTACGCGGTACTCGTTGTGGACCCGCGAGCGCACCGCGACGGCCGCGTACGCGATGCGCGCTGCCCTGCGCGCTCACGCCGTCAGCGTCAGCGGCGACATGAAGATCCTCGAGCTCGGTGACTACATCGGCGACTCCGTCGGTACCGGCACCCTGCCCGTCGAGCTCGGCCGGCACGACTCGCAGCCGCTCGCGGACATCGTGATGCGCGTCAATAAGTGGAGCGTCAACTGGCTCGCCGATCGCGTGATCGTCACGGCGGCGGCGCTCGCGCGCGGGCAGCAGCCCTCGATGGAGATCGCCCTCGAGGCGATGTACGCATGGCTCGCGCGGAACCCCCACGTTGCAGCCAAAGGCCTGGTACTCGATACCGGTTCCGGCCTCTCCTATCGCACGCAGATCACGACCGCCGCGATGGTCGCGGTCGTCCGCTACGCCGGCGGGTTCTCCGGCGGCGATGTCGATCCGGCCGTCTCCGAGGCGTGGCTCGACTCCCTGTCTGTCGCGCGAAACGACGGCACCTTGCGCCATCGCATGCGCGCGGCCGATCTCCGCGCGCGCGTTCGCGGCAAGACCGGCACGCTATCGACGGTGATCGCGATGTCGGGAATCCTCGACATCGATCCCGCTCGCCCCCTGGCCTTCTCGCTGATCACGAACACCGATGCGCCGCTGTCCAAGCCGCGCGTTCGCAAGGCGCATGACGACGTGATGGCGACGCTTTGCACGTACCTCGTTCGCACCACGAAGGTCCCGCTGCCTCTGGTCGACCCACCCGCGCCCCCTGCCGCGCCGACGTTCCCCGAGGACATCGAGGAGACCGAACCGGCGGATCGCGCCCTCGACTCCGAGAACCCGCCGCCCGATACCGAGACCACACCCGCCGCGACGACCCCGGCCGAGCGCGCGCTCGATGCCGAGGCCGCCGGCGTCTCGACCGCTGCGCCCTGAGCCACCGTGGCTGAGCTGGCGGTCGAGGGCCTCGCGCTGCGACGCGCAACCACGGCGGATGGTCCTGCGATCCAGGCGGTCCTCGACGACGATCCCGCAACGTGGGAGCTCCTCGAGGGCGCGCCGCTCGTGCCGAACGAGGGCGAGCTGATGCTGCCGCTGGTGCCGCCCGGAGGGACGATCGCCAACAAGCACCTGTTCGTCGCCGAAGGCGCGTGCGTGATCGACCTGTACGCCGGCTATCCGCAGCCGCACATCTGGTACCTCGGCCTGATCTTCCTGACGCGCGCGATCCGCGGTGAAGGTCTCGGCACGCGCGTGCTCGCGTGCCTCGCCGCGTTCGTTCGTGCGCACGGCGGGACCGCACTTCGCCTCGGCGTGGTCGCGGAGAACGCGGCGGCGCGCCGGTTCTACGATCGCCTGGGCTTCCGCCACGTGTTCTCGAAGCAGCGGCCGACGCCGAGCGGAGGCCTCACCGACCTCGACGTGCTCGAGCTCGCGCTCTAGGGACGGCCTACTCTTCTTGCGCGTACGACTGCGCGAGCTTCTCGAGCACGCCCTGATCCTCGAGCGTGGTCGTGTCGCCGCGCGCTGCCGATCCAGAAGCGACCTCGCGCAGCAGGCGCCGCATGATCTTGCCCGAGCGCGTCTTCGGTAGTGCCTCGGCGAACCGGATCTCCTCGGGCCGCGCGAGCGCACCGATCTGCGTCGCGACGTGCTCACGCAACTCCTTCGCGAGTGCGTCATCGGCGACCATGCCCGAGCGCGGCGTCACGAATGCGACGATCGCCTGGCCCTTCAGCTCATCGGGCCGGCCCACGACCGCCGCCTCCGCGACCTTGGGATGCGAGACGAGCGCACTCTCGATCTCCATCGTCGACAGCCGATGGCCGGCGACATTGATGACGTCGTCGACGCGACCCATGATCCAGAAGTACCCGTCCGCGTCCTTGCGCGCGCCGTCGCCAGCGAAGTAGCAGCCCGTCACCTCGGAGAAGTACGTCTGCACGTAGCGCTCGTGATCGCCCCAGATCGTGCGCAACATCGACGGCCACGGCCGCTTGATCACGAGGAAGCCGCCCTGGTTTGCGCCGACGGATACACCGTCCTTGGTCACCACGTCGACATCGATTCCGGGTAGCGGCCGCGTCGCGGAGCCCGGCTTGGTCGGCGTCGCGCCCGGCAGCGGCGAGATCATGATCGAGCCGGTCTCGGTCTGCCACCAGGTGTCCACGATCGGGCAGCGGTCACCACCGATCTGTTTGCGGTACCACATCCACGCTTCGGGATTGATCGGCTCTCCGACGGATCCGAGCAGCCGCAACGATGACAGGTCGTGCCTCGCCGGATGCTCGTCGCCCCACTTCATGAACGCGCGAATCGCGGTCGGCGCCGTGTAGAACACGGTCACGCCCCACTTCGCGATGATGTCCCAGAACCGATCGGGCCCCGGCTGGTTCGGCGCGCCTTCGTACATCAATACGGTCGCACCGTTCGCGAGTGGACCGTACACGACGTAGCTATGGCCCGTGACCCAGCCGATATCGGCCGTGCACCAGAAGACATCTTCGTCGCGCAGGTCGAACACCATCTTCGTCGTGTACGCCGTGGTCGTCAGGTAGCCGCCGGTCGTGTGCAGGATTCCCTTGGGCTTGCCCGTGGTGCCGCTCGTGTACAGCGAGAACAGTGCATGCTCGCTGTCGAACGCCTTCGGCTCGTGCTTGCTCGACGCACTGTCCACGACCTCGTGCCACCACTTGTCGCGCCCATGCCACGCGATCGGGTTCGAGCAGCGCTCGAGCACCACGACGTGCTCGACGGTGGTGCCCTCGACCGCCTTGTCGACATTGTCCTTGAGCGGGAGAATCTGACCGCGTCGCCAGCCGCCATCCGCCGTGATCACCGCCTTCGCGCCGCAGTCGCGGATCCGATCGCCGAGCGCCTCGGCCGAGAACCCGCCGAACACGACCGTGTGTGGCGCACCGATCCGAGCGCACGCGAGCATCGCGATCGCCGCCTCCGGCACCATCGGCATGTAGATCGCGACGAACTCTCCGGCCTTGATCCCGAGCGCGGTCAGCGCATTGGCCGCCTTGCACACCTCGCGGTGCAGCTGCCCGTAGGTGATCACGCTCGTATCGCCGGGCTCGCCCTCGAAGATGATCGCCGCCTTGTTCTTGCGCCAGCTCTGCGCGTGGCGATCCACACACGACACGCTCGCGTTGAGCGTGCCGCCGGCGAACCACGTCACCCCCGGGCTCCTGGCGTCAGTCGGAAACGCTCCCTGGAGCACGTGCTTCCACGGCGTCGCCCACTGCAGGTCGCTCGCGACCTCTGCCCAGAACCCCTCGGGGTCGCGCTCCGCTCGCGCGTACAGCGACTCGTAGTCGATCAGCGTCTTGACCCGCGCGTCCTTCGAGAACTCGGCGGGGGGCGGGAAGCTGCGATTCTCGGTCAGGATCGATTCGATCGACGACGATGACGACATGCACCCTCCTGATCAGACAATGGCGATCGCTTCGATCTCGACACGTGCATTCCGCGGCAGGCCAACGGCCGCGACCGTCGCGCGCGCCGGCGGATCGCTCGTGAACCTCTCGCCGTACACGGCATTCACGGCCGCGAAGTCGGCCATGTCGACGAGGAAGATCGTCGTCTTCACGACGTTCGCGTACGTGGCTCCCGCCGCAGCGAGCACTGCGGACAGGTTATCGAGCGTCAGCCTCGTCTGCGCCGTGACATCACCGTCGAGCAGCACCCCCGTCACCGGATCGAGAGCAATCTGCCCCGAGCAGAAGATCATCTTCTTGTCACCGATCGGAACCGCGACCGCCTGCGAGTACGGCCCGATCGCCGCCGGGGCCTTGTCCGTGCGCACGATGCTGCGTTGCATGCCCGGTGTCGTAACACACGGCCTCCGAAAACATCGAAGCGCCAGGCGCACCTATCCGGATGGTGGTGGCGGTGCAGGTTCGAGCGTTCAGAGGAGCGGTCCATGGAGGCGAGTCGATTGGCGGTTGCGTCCACTCCGCTGCACGTTTTAGATGGAGGTCGCATGAAACCTCCAACCTCACCGCAACGAGCGCTGCGATCCGTGTCGCCCGTCGCGCCCAGCGTGGGTGAGTCGTAGCGTGCGCTTGCTCCTCGTGATCGTCGTCGCGCTCGTCACGCTCATCGAGCGCCCCGCCGACGCGTGCTCGTGCAAGCAGCCACTGAGCCCCTGTGAAGACCTCGCCCAGTCGACCGTGTTCATCGGCCGCGCGGTGTCCTCCAGCCGTGACGCGCGAGCGACCGTGACGACGTTCGAGGTCACGAGGGTCATCAGCGGCGAGCTCGGCACCACGACCGACGTTCGTTCGATACTCGGCTGCGAGAAGAAGCTCGAGATCGGCGTCGAGTACCTGGTCTACGCGCACGTTTCGGGCGACCAGCTGTGGGTCGCCTCGTGCTCCCGCACCCAGGAGCTCGCACGTGCGGCGCACGACCTCGCGCTCGCACCCGCCACGCGCAAGACCGCGCGGATCACGGGGACCGTGGTCATGGACAACGGAGGGAAGAAGCGGCCGCAAGCCGGCGTCGTGCTCACCGTTGGAACGACCAAGGTCACCTCCCAGAGGGCGGGCACGTTCCGTACCGAGCTTCCTCTCGGCGCATATCCGGTGAACGTGGTCGGATCGAAGCTACGGATCCACCGCGATCGCCCGGTCTCTCTCCGCGTGCAATCGACCGCAGCCTGTCCGCGGCTCGAGGTCGAGGTCGAGCCCGCGACGGTGCTCGCGGATCTCGTTGTCGTTGCGCGCGGGCCTGATGGCAAGCCCGTGCAATCCTCGGTGCTCGTGACCTATCCGCGGCACGCGGGCAAGCGCACGACGATCGGCACCGGACCCAGCGGTCGGGTCACGCTCGAGATCGATCAAGGGACTGAGGTCGTGATTCGCGCGTGCGGCACCATCGGTGAGCAGGCCGCGTGTGCTGTGGCCCGCCGAACGGTCGATCAAGCAATGACCGTCGAGCTCACGCTGACGCCCTGACTCGGTCTTGCGGCAGCTCGCCGTCCTGATACAGCGACGCCCGGGGACCTCATCGGTAACCGGGCGTTTCCGCGTCGATTCGTGGGCGTTGAGGGGATTGAACCCCCGACTTATTCCGTGTGAACTTACCGTGATGCGCCGGTTCCTCGTCGACACCGTCGAGAGCGCTCGATCCGGATGGTGCGTGGCGGTGCAGGTTTGAGCGGTCAGGTGGTCATGAAGTGGTCATGCATGCGTGCGCCATCACCATCACCATCACCATCACCATCACCATCACCATCACCGGCGGCGGGCGCAGCGTCGAGCGCTACTCGGGCCAGCGTGAGGGTCGGGGGCGGGGGCGGTTCGGATCGACGAGTGGGGGCAGCACCTCGCAGCCCCGCCGCTCGGGAGGTGAGACGGCCGGGAGCCGGCCGGCGCGAATGTCGCCGATCGGGCCGCGCACGTAGACCCTGACGCCTTCGCGCTCGAGCGCGGACCGCGTCTCATTCCACTCGGCCTTCGTAGCATTGGTTGTCTCGTCTTCGATCTTGACGATCGTGCACGTCGCTGCGTCCCACTCCGACCTTGGACCGTTGGTCTCGATCACGACGATCGCGCCAGCCGTGCGCTTGCAACGCGCGACCGCATCGGCACGTGACATCGGATCGCCATCCACGAATGTCCCCCGTTGCGTGATGCGGAGGGTGCAGCGCATGTCCTGCGACGCTGCTGGCCCGCGCGCGGGCGGTTCGTGGTGGCGTCCGCAACCCACCGCGACCAGACACACCACGACCGCAAGCTCACGCACGAGCCAAGTCTACCCGATGAGAACCGCGCCGATACACCAACGGCACTCCGGGGGCACCCATGGACGTGTTCTCATCACAGCATGACCACATCCGGCGAGGACCGCGTCAGCGCTACGGCCGTGTCGCGAATGAACTTCGCCAACCAGCATCTGATGACAGCTCGAGAGGCGGCGCTGCGCGTCCACGAGGTCGAGAAGGCCAACACGGGCTGGGGTCCGTTCTTCGAACAAATCATCCAGGACACCTCAACCGCCGTCATGCTCTCGGTTGCGGCACTCGAGGCGTATCTCGGCGAGCTTCGATTCGATCCAGGCGCCCACTTCCCCGGCCACTCGACGAAATTCGCGCAGCGGTGTCTCGATCTAGTCGAGCGGTCACCGATCTTGGAGCGAGTGCAGTTCTACGTCCTGATGCGCGGGAACACTCCGAACATGGGCAAGCGGCCCGGGCAGTCGATGCCGGTTCTGATCGAGCTTCGCAACGAGCTGACGCACTTCGAACCCGCATGGCACGAGCCGAAGAACAGGCACGCAAAGTTGTCTGCCACTCTCGGCGGGTTTGTGGAGCGCACGCCGTTCCTCGACGCGTCCGACGCGGTGTTTCCGAGGCAGTGGATGAGCTACTCGGTGGCGAAATGGGCCGTCGAATCGGTGAAAGACTTCGTGATCGAGCTAGCCGAGCAGAACGATTGGCCTTGCGGCTACCAGAAGCTCTCCGAGCGCTTCGCCCTTCCCCGGTCGCCTACATCGGGCGACGCGTCCTAGGGGCCGGCCGCGAGCGGCGAATCCGTTATAGCGGGGGGTTCAGATCGCCGTCGTGCCTGTATCGCGCGTTCGAGAAGGTGTCCGAGGTGCTCCAGCTTGGCTACGAGATCACGCCGCGCGCGATGCGACGCACGTACCAGGACCTCGCACGCATTGCGAGCGTGAGCGACATCGTGACCCGCTCGATAGCGGACACGCGACACCCGAGATGCAGCGGCACTACTCGATGGTGTCGGGTGACGAAATGCGAGCGGGGCTCGCGAAGGTGATCGACATCGCGACGGGCGCCGAGCGGAAAGCCGCGTAGTCGCCTACTCCAAAATCACCTGCTCGATCAGATCCAACACGAGCGATTCGACCTCGGGCAGTTCAACCACGCCGCGCTCCCACGCCCTGTCTGCCTTCTTGAGCGAGTCCCAGTATCGGCGTGGTTGCTGCGCGAAGAGATCCGGAAGCGCCGGTTCGCCGGGCAGCATGCGACCGAAGCCGACGCACAGCACGAGGTACATGACCGCCCGCGCTGTCTTTCCGTTTCCATCACCAAACGGATGGATCCAGTTGATCCGCCACAACGCATACGCCGCCGCGTTGAGCGGCCCGGCCTCGCTCCGCTGGTTGATCTCCGTGCACATCTCGGCAACGAGACCAGGCACGAGGTTCCAAGACGGAGGCTGATAGAGGACCACGCCGGCGACTCCCACGAAGTTATCGCGAGCCCTGAACTTTCCCGGCGGCTTCTCGGGATCCGGATCGCCAGCGGTTGCGATCGCATGAAACTCCAGAATGAGCTCGGGCGTGATCGCGAAAGCCCCGGGCGCCGTCAGCGCGTGCTGGGTGAGATCGCCGATGCGGTCATACAACCGACGCGCATTCTGGAAGAGCCGTAGCGCATCCGGAGTCGGCGGCTCGTCATCCCACGACCAGCCGCCCACGTTCGATCAAGGCTTCGTAACGGGAGGACGTGTAACGGTCGGTTCGTCGATCTTGACGTTGCCGTACGCGAAGCTCTCGCGCTGACGATGGCGCTGCTCGAGCGTCATCTCGGGCACCACGGCAAGGCGCGCGCGAATGCGGGCTTCACGTTCGGTGGTGGTCATGTGTCATCGTATCGCGAAGTGCGACCGAAAACGAGGAATGGCCCTTGTGGTGGTCATGCAGGTGGGTCATGCGACCGTCCCAAATCTAAAACGCCCGGGCACCTCATCGGTAACCGGGCGTTTCGTCGTCGCTTTTCTGGTGGGCGTTGAGGGGATTGAACCCCCGACTTATTCCGTGTGAAGGAATCACTCTCCCGCTGAGTTAAACGCCCGAGAGCGTCTTGGAATTACCGCTCTCGGTCCGCGCTGTCAACCGTCTGCGAGGACCTCCGAGCCCGGCTGGCCAGGTCTATGCACGCTTTATCGAGCAGGAGGTTCCACATGTTGCTCACCATCGCGGCCGTACTGGCTATTGCCTGGCTTCTCGGTTTCACCGTGTTCAACGTCGCGTCGGGGCTGATCCACGTGCTCGTGATCGTCGCCGCCGTCGTGCTCATCCTGCACTTCGTGCGCGGTGCACGCAGCGGTCGCACAGTGATGTGACTTCGGCGCTCAGCGCTTACGAGCGTCAGGATCTTCGCCGGTCACCGTCTCGTCCGAGGCGGACCAGTCGACGAGCTGTTCGTCCTCGACGGCGAGCGCGTTGCGCCAATCGCCGTTCGGGGACTCGACCTCTTCGACTTCCACCTCGGTCTGGCCCCGGCGAACCGGCAAGATCGTGCGGGTCGGGCGGTCGGTGACGGGATCGGCCTCTGGCGGAGGCGGCGGGCTCGGCGCAGCGGCCTGTGGTCGGCGCTGATTCGACGTCGCGGCGAGCCGGCCGATGTTGGTGCTGGTGGAGCGGAACCGCGAGCCGGTCGCGGTGCGCGGTCGCGCGATCCCTGCCCGGTCATCGTCGGCGCCGTTATCACTGTGTGACGGAGCCGGGATGCTCGGCCCCGCCATCATCGGTGGCGGAGCTGCCGGTGCGGGCTTGACCGGATCGGGCGGCGGCGGGCCCGAGATGGAGAGCGGCGCGTTCTTGGCCGGACGAGTGACGATCGCCGGAGCTTGCGGCGCCGCGGCGGCACGGGTGGAGGCTTCGCCGCCGAGCGAGCGCTGTCCGATGTCCGCGAGGCACGACCAGATCGCGGTCGACGGAATGTGCTCGCACAGGTTCGACACGCCGAGTGTCTCGACCACGAGTTGCGAGTCGACGCGCGACGCTCCGAGGCAGGCGGTGATCAGGCGAGCCCACAGCGGACGCGGCAGGTGCTGCGCGAGCATGTCCGGGGTGACGTGACCGAGCACGTCGTCGGGTGTCGCGATGCCGAGGTCGAGCGCGCTCGATAGTGCGTCGACGAGGAAACGCTTCACGTTCACGACGTGGTGACCCCGGAACGCGCGGCAGCTGCGGCGATGCACGCCCACAGCACGTCATGCGGCAGGTGCTTCGCGAGCAGCTCGGGGGTGACGGTCTCGAGGACACGCTCGGGTGTCATCGAGCCGGCAGCGAGCGAGGCCTGAAGAATCTTGCTCAGGAGATCGGGCGGCAGATGAGTGGCGAGCACATCCGGCGTGGCGTGCGCGAGCACGTCGCTGGGCTGGAAAATCGAGTGCTCGAGACCAGATTCCATCATCCGCGCGAACCAGGCCTGACGCTGATCTTGGGACATCGCCTCTCCTTGGTTCGACGTTACACCCGTGAATCTGTCCGCACCACGACCGCGGCTGCGCTAGCAACAACCCCCTGAGATTCCTCGAATAGCGGGCAAGATGCTTGCTTTGATCGATGGTGTCCTCCACGGTCAAAGAGGATGACGGAGGCACGCGGAAAGCTCTCGTCAGGCACCCTGCTCTACCGCCACGTCAACGGTTCGGTCGAGGTGCTGCTGGTCCACCCCGCCGGGAACTACAACCGCCGCGCACCCTGGGGAATCCCGAAGGGCGCACCGGACCCGGATGAGACGCTGGAAGCTACCGCGCGACGCGAGACCCTCGAGGAGACCGGCCTCGATATCGGCGGGCCGCTGATCGACCTCGGCTTCGTCGATTACACGCGATCCAAAAAGCGCGTTCACGCGTATGCAGGACAGGCCCCCGAAGGCGCCGCTCCGCGATGCGCGTCGTGGGAAGTCGACAAGGTCGAGTTCATCGAGATCACGCGCGCGCGCCGGATCATTCATCCCGACCAGGCCGGCTTGCTCGACCGTTTACAGCGCCTACTTGGCTCTGAAAACGGTACGACAGCTGTCGAAAAAACATCGGCCTAGTGCGCGGCTGACACAGCGCCCGGCATAGCGGGGCGGTGTCGCAGACCTGTCGCTTGGTCGACGACTGTCGTCGAGGCTGACACCCCGCTCATTTCCGCCTTGCCAAAAGCGCACTGCGTGCGAGAGTAACCGGCCACTGTTTTCCGCCTTTGGGAGACGGTGACCCCGCCAAGCATCTGGAAGTGCTTGGTCCGATCTGCACCTACCTCATCGCGGAGGTACTCCGGCGTGATTGGGTGCGCATCGTGCACTGGTAACGGTCATGTGTCCTCGTTCGTACTCCTCTGAAGGAATGACGAACCCGGATGCAACGGTTCGAATCCAAACGACGTCTCACCACGAAGATCAGGAGTAAACGCCATGGCTACCATCCATTCTGCTCGTCGGCCGCAGCGCGAAACGCGCCGGTCGGTTACGGCCACGGCGCAGCCTCGTTCTCGTCATGGCGTGGGCACGCGACAAAATCGCACGTCCGCCCCTGGCGCTGTGGCAGCGACGCTCGCTCCCGCAGCCGACCCGGCCGTGGTAGCGCCGGTCAAGGTCGTGCGTGCGATGCGCTCGCCGGATTCCGACGATCATCTCGCCGCGTATTTTCGGCAGCTCGCGGCGCACGAGCTGCTCACGCCCGAGGACGAGCGCGAGCTCTCGCAGGGCATCGAGGACACCGAGATCCTGACGTGGGAGCGTGTGCTCTCGCGGCCCGAGGTCGTGCGTCCATTGCTCGCGATCGTCGAGCCAAACCTCGAGCAGCCGACGAAGTTCGTCAAGCTGCAGAAGGTCCTCGACGAGATGCTGAAGTCGAAGAAGGCGCAGAAGGACACCAAGCTCCTCAAGAAGCTCACCGCGGCTGCCAAGGAGTCCGCGAAGGAGATGCGCGCACTCGATCTCGATCGCGTGCACATCGATGCCGTGATCCGCGAGCTGTTTCGTGCGCGCGAGGCATCGCTCGCCGGTCAGGACAGCTGGTGGATCGATGGCGGTGCGCGTGATGCCGGAACGTTCTTCGACGAGGTCCGTCAGGCGCACCGCGATTCGATGAACCTGCGCGACGAGTTCGTGCGCGCAAACCTGCGTCTCGTCGTCACGATGGCGCGCCGCTACGACCGAGGCGGCATGCCGCTCGCCGACTTGATCCAGGAAGGCAACCTCGGGTTGATGCACGCGGTCTCGCGCTTCGACTACCGCCGTGGCCTGCGGTTCTCGACGTACGCGTGCTGGTGGATCCGGCATGCGATCGGTCGCGCGCTCGCCGACAAGGCGCGTGCGGTCCGGATTCCGGTGCACATGCTCGAGGCACAGCAGCAGCTCGAGAAGGTGCGCCAGGGTCTCGTTGGCGAGCTCGGCCGTCCTCCGACGCCGCAGGAGCTGGCGAAGGCAGCGCGGGTTCCGCTCGCGAAGCTGAACCAGATGCACCGCTACATCATGGGTCAGCCGATGTCGCTGGACCGGCCGGTCCACGATGATGACGACCGCAGCTTCGGCGACACGATGGCCGATCCGAACTCCGAGGAGCACTCGCCCGAGGACAACATGACGACGGACACGCTGACCGGTCAGGTCAAGCGGCTCCTGCACCACCTCTCGCCGATCGAGGCCGACGTGCTGACCAAGCGCTTCGGACTCGGCGACGACGAGGAGCGCACGTTCCGCGAGATCGGCGATCAGTACCACCTGTCGCGTGAGCGGATCCGTCAGATCCAGAACTCGGCCCTGGACAAGCTGAAGCGCGCCCTCGAGCGCGAGCACCGCGGCCACGTCGAGATGTAGTACCGTCCCCGGTCATGAACCGGTGGATGGTGCTGACTCTGTGCCTCGCGGCTTCGGGCGCCCTGGCCGATAGCGCGTCGAAGGCTCCTGCCGGCCCCTCG
>JACCQV010000897.1 GCA_013813945.1 Deltaproteobacteria bacterium
GCGAACGAGTGATCGACGATCGTCTTGGCCGCGAGGATCTGCTGCTCGTTGTAGTAGAGGTTCGAGATGTGGACGAGGCGCGCGAGCTGCGCCTGCACCCGCTCCGTGAACACCGGATGCGCGTGGCCCAGGCCGCACACCGCGATGCCTGCGGTCATGTCGAGGAACCGCGTGCCCGCGACGTCCCACACCTCGCAGCCCTTGGCGCGCGTGAGCACGATCGGCTGCGGCTTGTTGTTCTTGAGGAGAACCTGGTCGGCGAGAGCAAGAAGCTCAGCTTGCGTCATCCCGCTGCTTGTACCACTACAGGATGTAGCGCGTCAGGTCTTCGTCGGCGACCAGCGCGCCGAGTCGCTCGCGCACGTAGGCGGGCGTGATCGGGATGGTCTGCACCCCGATATCGGGCGCGTTGTAGAGCAGATCGTCGAGCAGCCGCTCCAGCACGGTGTGCAGCCGGCGGGCTCCGATGTCGTTGGTGCGGCGATTGACGTCCGCCGCGATCTCCGCGAGCTCCTTCACCGCCTCCGGCGTCCACTGGATGGTGATGCCGTCGGTGAGGAGCAGCGCCGCGTACTGGCGGGTCAGCGCGTTCTGCGGTTCGGTCAGGATCCGCACGAAGTCATCGGCCACCAGCGGGGTCAGCTCGACCCGGATCGGAAACCGGCCCTGCATCTCGGGGATCAGGTCGCTCGGCTTGCTCATGTGGAACGCGCCGGCCGCGATGAACAGCACGTGGTCGGTACGCACGGGCCCGTACTTCGTGGTCACCGTCGAACCTTCGACGATCGGCAGCAGATCGCGCTGCACTCCTTCGCGCGAGATGTCGCCACCGTGGCGATCGCGATTCGTCGCGATCTTGTCGATCTCGTCGATGAACACGATGCCCGCGTTCTCCGCCCGGCGGACGGCTTCGCGGGTCGCGGCCTCGTGATCGATCAGCTTCTCGACCTCCTGCGTCGTCAGCGCGACCCACGCCTGCGGCACCTTGAGCTTCTGGCGCTTCGTCTTGCGGTTGAACGATCCGAACATCTCCTTGAGCCCGCTGAGCGCGTTCTCGTCCATGCCCGGCTGCCCGCCGAGCACCGACATCAGCGGATTCGCGTCGTCGGCCATCTCGATCTCGACCTCGCGGTCATCGAGCCGACCATCGCGCAGCATCGTGCGCAGCTTCTCGCGCGTGGCATCGCTGCCGACCGCGGCGGGCTCGTCCGGACGGTCGGTGAACGAGCGGCCACCAGCGCGCGGCAGCAGCAAGTCGAGGATTCGCTCCTCCGCGGCTTCCTTGGCGCGCGGCCGGACCTTCGCGGCTTCCTCGTCGCGCACGAGCTTGACCGCGACCTCGACGAGATCGCGAACGATCGAATCCACATCGCGACCGACGTAGCCGACCTCGGTGAACTTGCTCGCCTCGACCTTGAGGAACGGTGCGCGCGCGAGGCGAGCGAGCCGCCGGGCGATCTCGGTCTTCCCGACGCCGGTCGGTCCGATCATGATGATGTTCTTCGGCGCGATCTCGTCGCGCAGATCACCAGGCACCTGTTGCCGGCGCCAGCGGTTGCGCAGCGCGACGGCAACCGCGCGCTTGGCATCGCGCTGGCCGACGACGTAGCGATCGAGCTCTTCGACGATCTTCGCGGGCGTCAGGTCCGTCTCGGCCATCGTCACGAAGCGAGCTCCTCGATCGTCAGGTTTGCGTTCGTGTAAATACAGATCTCGGAGGCGAGCAGCATCGACGTCTCGACGATCTGGCGAGCCGGCATCTCGGTATGGCGAAACAGAGCGCGGGCCGCGGCCAGCGCGTAGCTGCCACCCGAGCCGATCGCACAGACGCCGTCGTCAGGCTCGATCACGTCACCCGTGCCCGACAGGATGAACGTCGCCTCCGCGTCAGCGACGACGAGCATCGCTTCGAGTCGTCGCAGCGCGCGATCCGTGCGCCACTCCTTCGCGAGCTCCACCGCCGCGCGACGCAGGGGGCTGCGTTGCTCGCGGAGCTTCTCGTCGAGCCGCTCGAACAGGGCCATCCCATCCGCGGCGGACCCGGCGAAGCCGCCGATCGCCCGGCCCTCACCGAGCCGGCGCACCTTGCGCGCGCCGCCCTTGACCACGGTATTTCCCAGGGTGACCTGGCCATCGCCTGCGACGACCACCGAGTTACCGCGGCGGACCGAGAGGATCGTCGTCGAGTGAATCTCCGGGGTCTTCACCGCTGCTTGGTAGCACGGGCGGTCACGTGGCGTCAGCGCCGCAGCGTGAACGACGGGTGACAGCAGCTCAGGGCCCTCGTCGAGCGGGTGCGTCGCGAACGTCACGGTCGACGGCGGTCGGTATCACATCGATCTCGATCCACCCCTGGCTACCGCACCGCGGGCGTCGTCCACAGCCCGGCGAGGTCAAGCTCGATCGCCGCGAACGGCTCGGCACGAACGCATACATCGCCCTCATAAATCCTGACGTTGCGCCAGCGCCGTTGATCGTCCAGCGCGTGGACCTCGAGCGACTTTGCGATCGGATCGATCAACCAGACGTGACCGACGCCGTGCGCGGCATAGATCGGCAGCTTTTTCGTGCGATCGATCGTTTCGGTCGACCTGGACAACACCTCGCAGATCCAGTCGGGTGCCAACGTAAAGTGCGCCAGCTCGGGAAGCGTGGGCATACGTTCGACGCGCCAGCCCGCGAGATCGGGAGAGATCGGCTCCTGCGCGACCAGCTGCAGCTCGGGCTCATCGAGGATCCACCAGCCACCCGGTCCGCCGCGCCCGCGCTGGAAGGCACCATTGAGCTCGCCGCCGAGCACGCTCGTCGCGTTGGCGTGGCGTGGCGCCGGGCGTGGCGAGACGTACAGCGTGCCATCGATGATCTCGGCGCGCTGGTCCTCGGGCACGGCAATGTAAGCGTCGTACAGCGCCTGCCGGCGGTCCGGTTTTGCTGACGTTGCCATCGGTTCCAGGTTAGCACGAGCATCGCATCCCGCCCCCGCGTCGCTGCTGGGTCACACGGCCGGTCGCGTGGCGTCAGCGCCGCGGGATGCACGACTCCTGGACCACGACGGCGTCGCCGCTGCCCGCCGCCCCTCTGGCTTCGGGATCACGGTTTGAGCCGGCTCGCGCGCGCCTTGGCCATCTTGTCATGCGCGTCGTCGTAGACCTCCTGCAGGTGCTGGAGCGACACCTTCGTATAGATCTGCGTCGACGACAGGCTCGCGTGCCCGAGCAGCTCCTGGATCGAGAGCAGATCGGCCCCCTCGTCGAGCAGGTGGGTCGCGAACGAGTGGCGGAGTGCGTGCGGCGTCGCGTCGGCATGCACCCCGCCCGCGATCGTCCACTGCTTGACCATGCGTTGCACGGAGCGCGGAGTGAGTCGTGATCCGCCCGCGCTCAGGAACACCGCCTTGCTGGAGCCGAGCTGCCCGCGCTCCTTCACGTAGGCGACGAGCGCGTCATCCGCTTGCTCGCCGATCGGGACCTGGCGTGACTTACTGCCCTTGCCGTGCCGGACGATCAACATCGGCGCGACGAACCGTGCACGATCAATGTCATCGAGATCGATGTCGCAGAGCTCGGAGACGCGCAGCCCCGTGCCGTACAGCAGCTCGAGCATCGCGGTGTCGCGCAGCCGCAGGATCTTCTGGCGTGCCTCCTCGGTCGCGGACAGCCGGCGATGGCTCGTCCGTCCGGTGATGCCAGGGGCCTCGACCAGCAGCGCCGCGTCTTCCTTCCCCAGCGCGCGCGGCAGCGGCTTGCCCTTCTTCGGACCGCGGATCGCGGCAGCGGGATTGCCGGCGATCACGCCGCGCTTGACCAGGAACCGAAAGAACGCGCGCGCGCTCGACAGCTTGCGCCCGATGGTCGCGGGCCCGTTGGTACCAAACAGCGCGGCGAGCTGGCTGCGCACGTCGATCGCCGAGAGCTTCGCGAGCGCGACGTCCTTGCCGCGCTTCTCCCGCAGGTGCTCCCGGAGTGCCGCGCAATCCCGCAGGTAGACCTCGACCGTGCGCGGCGAGTAGTTCCGCTCGATCGCGAGATACGTGCGGAAGGCGCCGAGCGCGCTGTCCCAGTCCATTCCCCGAGGATCGATCGGCCACGGTGCAGATGCGAGTTTTCGCGCTACCCTGGAGGTGTGCCCGTTCCGTGGCTCGCTGTGATGGCAATCGGCGCGACCGTTGGCTTCGCGAAGAAGCTCTACGCCCGCCACCGGCACGGCAACGAGATCGCGGTGATCCTCCACGATCCCCCCGAGGTCCGCACCCTCGCGAGCTTTCGCCTCGCCGACCCGACGTGGACCCGCGACCTCCTGTCGAGCCTCGCCGGCGCACTGTCGCCCGACATCGATAGCTGGGTCGTCGAAGGTGACGTGGTCCGCGCCCGCCGCCCGGGCACGCAGCACGACATCGAGGTCCTGCGACTCGTATCCCGTGGCGAAGGGCTGTACACCCTCGAGCTCACGCGCGCGTGGACGGGCGCGGATCTGGGAGAGCCCACACGGTCGCTGCTCGTGAGGTTGCACGATGCGCTGATCCGGCATGCCGTAGTCTCGGACGTCGGCTGGCACTGGCGGCAAGATCGCGCGCTCGCCGTCGGGCACCCGCTGCCCGTCGCGCCGGATCTCGTGGCGACCTAGCTCGCACGGGCGCGGCGTGTGCCACCGGGTTCGTCCTCTCGCGCTGCGTCGGCGCGCGGATGCGCCGGAGGGTGAGCCGCCAAGAACGCCAAGGGCGCCAAGAAGAGGGTTCTTGTGTGCGCGTGGGAGGCCAGGCCAGGGCCATGCGCTTGGCACGCGCGTCGGAGTCGGAGCCGCCGAGAACGCCAAGGGCGCCAAGAGTGCCAAGAGAGGGATCGGCTTTGCGGGCGCGGGAGCTCCCCAGCACACTTCATTTCTGCTTGGCGTTCTTGGCGTTCTTGGCGGCTCACCCTCCGAGCACAAGCTCCACGACACGCACCACGGCACACGCCTCGTCGCTCACCTCTGCTTGGCGTTCTTGGCGCTCTTGGCGGCTCACCCTCCGCGACACACGCCCCGTGGCAGACCCGCCCGAGCGTCGAGCCCGAGCACGGCTCCGTGCCGTACTAACCCCAGGGATCGCTTGTGTTGACCTCGTAGGCGTAGGCGTAGGCGTCTGCGTAGGCGACTCCGAGGCAACCGGCCGAGCCACCGGCCGATACCGGGTCGATGTTCCATTTCCAGACGCTGGA
>JACCQV010000916.1 GCA_013813945.1 Deltaproteobacteria bacterium
GTGCTGCTGCTCGCGATGATCCACGTGCTGTTCGCCGAGAACCTCGTCAAGCTCGGCCGCCTTGCCGCGAACGGGGTCGACGAGCTCCGCGCCGCTTCCGCCGCATGGACGCCCGAGCGCGCGGCACCGATCACGGGCATCGCCGTCGACGAGATCCGTGCGCTCACGCGTGCCCTCGCGACCACGCCGCGCGCGGTGCTCTACGGCCGAATCGGCGTATGCGTGCAGGAGTTCGGCGGTATGGCCGCATGGCTCTGCTACACGATCAACGCGCTGACTGGCCACCTCGACGAGCCGGGCGGTCTGATGTTCACGACGCCTGCCGTCGATCCGTTACCGCTCGCCGCAATGCTCGGCTTCGACGGTGGCTTCGATCGCTGGAAGAGCCGGGTCAGCGGCAAGCCGGAGTTCGGCGGCGAGCTGCCGATGACGGTCCTCGCCGAGGAGATCGAGACCGCCGGAAATGGTCAGGACAAGGTTCAGATTCGCGCGCTGATCACCAGCGCCGGCAATCCGGTGCTGTCCGCGCCGGGTGGACCGCGCCTCGAGAAGGCGTTCGAGACTCTCGACTTCATGGTCTCGATCGATCCGTACATCAACGAGACCACGCGGCTCGCGCACGTGATCCTGCCGCCGACGTCGGCGCTCGAGCGGTCGCACTACGATGCGGCGCTCAACGCGTTCGCGGTGCGCAACGTGGCGAAGTACTCGCCGCCGACGTTCGAGCGCGCAGCCGATGCGCGGCACGACTGGGAGATCTGCCTCGAGCTATGGACGCGGATCGGGCTCCCCGCGAAGCTGGGGCCGGGGTCCACCGTCGTGCGCAAGCTGCTCGGCAAGCTCGGACCCGAGGCGATCATCGACCTCGCGCTGCGCACCGGCCCGCACGGTTTCGGCCGCGGCGGGCTGTCGCTCGCGAAGCTGCGCAAGCTGCCGCATGGGATCGATCTCGGTGCGCTCGAGCCACGGCTCCCGAAGCGGCTCGCTACTGCCGACAAGAAGCTTCAGCTCGCTCCTGACATCTACCTCGCGGACCTCGATCGGCTGCGCGCGCGGTACTCGGCGACGTGGAGCACCGGCCTCGTCATGATCGGGCGCCGCCATCTGCGCAGCAACAACTCGTGGATGCACAACAGCGAGCGGCTCGTGAAAGGACCGTCGCGCTGCACGATCATGATGCACCCCGTCGACGCGACCGCGCGCGATCTCGTCGACGGCGCCATGGCGAACGTCTCGACGAAGAAGGGCGCGATCGAGCTCGCGGTCGAGGTCACCGACTCGATGATGCCGGGCGTGGTCAGCATTCCGCATGGCTGGGGCCACGGCCTCAAGGGCGTCAAGCTGCGCGTCGCGCAGACGGTGCCCGGCGTCAGCGTCAACGACATCGTCGACTCCGATCGGATCGACAAGCTCTCGGGCACCAGCGCGCTGACCGGCCAGCCCGTGGAGGTCCGACGCGCATGAAGAGCTCGGAGCTATTCGACAAGATCGGTGGCGACGCCCTGCGCGCGGTGATCACGGACTTCTACGCGCGGATCTTCGACGACATCATGATCGGCTTCATGTTCCAGGGCCGCGATCGCGCGCACCTGATCGACCGCGAGTGGGAGCTGATCGCTGCGCTACTCGGCGCGCCGGGCGTGACGTACAGCGGTCGTCCGATGCGGACCGCGCACGCGCAGCACACGATCTTCGGCGGTCACTTCGAGCGCCGGTTGCAGATCCTGCGCGAGACCCTGCGCGATCACGCCGTCGATTCCTCGGTCCAGCAGGCCTGGATCGATCACACGCAGGCGCTTCGCGCGCAGATCACACGCGACAAGGGCTCGGAGTGCAAGGACACCGGAGAGCTCGCACCGAAGCTGGCGATGGCGCGACCCGAGCCGACCGATACCTCGGACAAGCCGATCAAGCTCGGCCGCAAGTAACGTGCGGTGCTAGCCTCGCGAGATGAGACACGCTCTCGCTCTCGCGGTCCTCGTCCTTGGTTGCGGCGGTAGCAAACCCGCCTCGACGCCCAGCGAGACCGCGGCGGCGACCGGATCCGCAACCCCGGGCACGGACCGGGCACGCGCCGCGTGCGCCGCAGCGATCGCGGAGGCCGCCAAGACCGGCAAGAGCGGCGATGTGTTCTCTCCCGAAGATGAGAAGTTCAGCGCCGAGATCGAAGTCGTGATGACCGACAGCTGTGCGGCGACAACGTGGCCGGAGCACGTCCTGTTGTGCCTCACCCATGGCTCGACGCGCGAGGAGCTGAACAGCTGCACCGAGATGCTCACGGGCGTCCAGCGTCAGGACATGATGGAGCGCGTGCTCGTCATCACCAAGAAGCATGAAGCGGCTGCGAAGCCTGCCGCCAAGCCGGTCCCCTAGGCCAATGCCGGGCAAAATTAGCATTTCGTGCACGTGGACGTGTCACGTGCACGTCCACGTCCACGATCGAGCAACTGCGAGGCTCCACCGCTGAAGATCGCTGAGGTTCTCGGCAAGACCAGCTCTGCCGACCGGCGAATCGTTACGGAATCCCACGAGGAGAGGCGATGGAATGGGCGCCCATCCTGGACGTCATCCGACTGCTCGATGTTGTGCTCGTCACCGAGCTCACTCCGGCCAGGCCGCTTCTCATCGGGATCGCCAGCATGGTGAGCGAGTGTGCCGGTGATCGTGGACGTGGACGTGCACGTGGCACGTGACACGTGCACGTGAAATCGGCCCCCCCTAGGGAGTGGGCTTCGCGCCCGTGACCCGCTCGTAGTAGTCG
>JACCQV010000941.1 GCA_013813945.1 Deltaproteobacteria bacterium
CGACTACGCGGCTCCCTGGCGCGACAGCGGCTATCGGTTCACCGGCGACATCGCGATCTCGCTGCTCGCCGACTTCGATAGCGCCTGGCGCAAGGGGCACGCATGGACGTGCGGCGCCGACGAGACCCGCACCATCGATCAGTGCATCGCACCGAACCCGCGCCCGACCTATACCGTGCGCCGCGCAACGTTACCGGCCGAGACCTGCCGACCGATGCTGGTGGCGACGCGCCAGACCGACGCGGATCCGCGCTCGAACCGGATCGACAACACGCAGGATCAGGCATTCCTCGCCGGGTTCTCCTCCGCCAGTCGACTGATCCGGGTGCGCACACCGAACCTCAACGACGATGCGGCGAAGTCCGCACTGGTGGCCGCGATCACGCGCGGAGTCCGCGTCGAGGTCATGCTGTCCAAGGGCTTCAACGACATCAGCGAGAACCTCCCCGGCCAGGGCGGCGACAACATGATGAACGTGCGAATGCTGTACGACGCGCTCTCTGCGGCCGGTGTGACCGCACCGTGCGACAAGCTGAAGATCCGCTGGTACTCGCGCAACGGCACCCACCCGGTCCTCGACAACGGGCTCTACGCCAGCCACGCGAAGTACACGTCGATCGATGAGGCCGTCGCGATCGTCGGCACCGCCAACATGGATACCCAGTCGTGGAACAACTCCCGCGAGGTCAACGTGGTCGTCGATGACCCGGCGCTCGCGCAGGCCTGGGACGCGCAACTGTTCGTCGCGGACTTCGACCGGGGCGTGCCGGTCGCGCAATGTCCGTAACGCACCTTGCAAACAAAAATCGAGACGGCGAGAAGTCGCATTCACTGCGAGCGGGGCCCACTGAAATCTGAGGTAACCCTGCAGCGGCGAGGCTCCAGACGCGCTCGCAGTGCGGAACGGGCCTTGCTCAGGGGGCAAGCATGAACAACTTGCTCTCGTCTGCTCGAATGTTTGCGCTGTGTCTTGGCCTGTCGTCGTGCGTGACCGGGACCTCCACCGGCGAGGATCGCTCGGCTCTCGATGACGATGGCGACGTCGTCTGCCCGGCGGTGGTGGTCGAGTGCCCGGACGGCGAGGTCCCCGGCGACACCGATGGGGATGGCTGCGCGCTCGAGTGCGTGCCGGAGCCAGTCGCCTGCATCGAGATCGCGCCGGACTGTGCGGACGGCGAGGTCCCCGGCGACAGCGATGGGGATGGCTGCGCGCTCGAGTGCGTGCCCGCGCCGGTGGTCTGCCCGGCGGTCGTCGTCGAGTGTCCCACCGGGGAGGTGCCCGGCGACATCGACGGGGATGGCTGCGCCCTGGAGTGCGTCCCGGTGGTGTGCATCGAGATCGCCCCCGATTGTGCGGACGGGGAGATGCCCGGAGACACCGACGGAGATGGCTGCGCGCTCGAGTGCGTTCCGGATACGGTCGTGTGCCCGGCGATCTGGATCGAGTGCCCGACGGGCGAGGTCCCCGGTGACCCCGACGGCGACGGCTGCGCGCTCGAGTGCGTGCCCGATCCGTCCGCTCCGTGATCAGGGACCGTCGAGGAACGAGTAGCGGTAGTCGGTCGGCGCCACGAACGTTTCCTTGATCGTCCGCGCGGCGGTGAACCGCAGGAGGTTCTGCGGCGAGCCTGCCTTGTCATCGGTGCCCGACGCTCGCGCCCCACCAAAGGGCTGCTGGCCGACCACGGCACCGGTGGGCTTGTCGTTGATGTAGAAGTTACCGGCGGCATCGCGCAGCCGGGTCATCGCATCCATGATCGCCGCGCGGTCGCGCGAGAACACCGCGCCGGTGAGCGCGTACGGCGACGTTCGATCCACGAGCTCGAGCGTCTCGGTCCACGCACGATCCGGATACACGTGACAGGTGAGGATCGGCCCGAAGAACTCGTCCTTCATGTGACGAACGTTTGGATCCTCGGTCGTGATCAGCGTCGGTTGCACGAACCAGCCCTCGCGCCCGTCGGTGCCGCCGCCCACGATGATCTTCATCCCGCTGGTGTCGCGCGCCTCGGCGATCGCCTGGGTGTGCTTGTCGAACGCGCCCTGCTTGATCACAGCACCCATGAAGTTCGAGAAGTCGCTGACGTCGCCCATCTTGATCGAGCTGATGGTGTCGGCGAGCTCGGCCTTGATCGTGTCCCACAGCGAGCGCGGGATGTACGCGCGCGACGCCGCCGAGCACTTCTGGCCCTGGTACTCGAAGGCACCGCGCACCATGGCGGTCGCGAGCGCCTTCGGATCGGCGGACGGGTGCGCGACGATGAAGTCCTTGCCGCCCGTCTCACCGATGAGCCGCGGATAGGTCTTGTACCGATCGAGGTTCTCGGCGACCCGCTTCCACATCATCCGGAACACCTCGGTGGATCCGGTGAAGTGGATCCCCGCGAGGGCAGGGTGGTCGAGCAGCAGATTCGTCGAGCCGTGCGGCAGCCCCGGGATGAAGTTGATCACGCCGGGCGGCACTCCGGCTTCCTCGAGCAGCTCGTAGATCCGCCACGCGGCGAGGACCTGCGCCTCGGCGGGCTTCCACACGACGGTGTTGCCCATCAGCGCGGGCGCAGTCGGTAGATTCCCCGCGATCGCCGTGAAGTTGAACGGGGTCAGCGCGAACACGAAACCCTCGAGTGGCCGCAGCTCCGTCATGTTCCAGATGCCGGGCGCGCTCTTCGGCTGCTGGCGATACAGCTCCTGCGCGAACGACGCATTGAACCGCCAGAAATCGATCAGCTCGCACGCCGCGTCGATCTCGGCCTGATGCGCGGTCTTCGACTGGCCGTGCATCGTCGCGGCATTCATCCGCTGGCGCCACGGACCCGCGAGCAGCTCCGCCGCCCGCAACAGGATCGCGGCGCGTGCCTCCCATCGCATCGCGGTCCACTCTCGGCGTGCCGCGAGCGACGCCTTGATCGCACGCTCTGCGAGCTCGTCCGTCGCGGCATGGAACCGCGCGATCACGTGCTTGTGCCGGTGCGGCATCACGACCTCGCGCACCTTGCCGGTGAACACACGCTCGCCGCCGACGACACACGGGATCTCGACGACCTCGTTCTCGAGGCTCGCGAGCGCTTCCTTGAGACGGGCGCGCTCCGCTGTGCCCACCGCGTACGTGAGCACGGGTTCGTTGATCGGCTCCGGAACGCTGACGATCGCGTCGTGCATGGCCCTCGTGTACCACGCCGCGCGCGAGACGGTTCAGGCGCACGGCGCCACACGCGGGACCGTCATCGGACTTCTTCGAGCCACGCAGTCAGCAGTGGGTGACGACGTGCGCGAAGTCTTCCGGGGGTGGCGAGCTGGAGACCGAGCGTGGCGTAAACGTAGCGCCCCGGCAGGTCTTTCGGTAACCTGGTCGGCAGGTGCGCAGCTGGCTGTTGAGCGTGCTCCTCGTCGGATGCGGGCGAGTTGGGTTTGACCCTCTAGGTGGCGCGCCCGGCGATGCCGACGCGCGCGACGGCGGCGGTCCGGATCCGTGCGCGGCCAGCATCGACCTCGACACGCTCGCGCTCTACACCTTCGAGGCAGGTCTGGGCGACGACGCCACCGGGGCGCACGACGCGATGGTCCGTGGTGGCGTGACTGCGAACGCCGGGTTCTGCGGGACCACCGCGGGGCAGTTCACCACCGGTGGGTACCTGCTCGTCCCGGATGCGCCGGCCTTCGATGTCGCGGCGGCGTCGCTCGAGCTCTTCCTGCGCTCGCCGGCGCCGGGCAGTGTGTTGAACCAGACGGTGATCGCCCGCGATGCGATCGACGTCACTTTCGAAGGGCACTTCACTCTGTTCCTCACTCCGGGCGGCGAGCTGATCGCGCGCCACCAGCGTGCAGGCGCTTCGTTCTTTCGCTGCGCCGCGCCGATTGCCGCGGATACGTGGACGCACATCGGGGTCAGCATCGGAGGCACGGCGGCTCAGGGGTTCCGACTGTGGGTCGATCACGCGGAGGCAGCGCTGGCCTCGGCCTTCGTCAATGGTGTCACGGTCGACTGTCTCGGAGCCTCGCCGCCCGGTGGCCTTGCCGGGAATGACAACACCTGGGTGATCGGCGGCACCAACGCACTTGCCGCCGAGGGCGTGACCGATCCGTCGACCGAGCAATTCCTGATCGACGGCGCCATCGATCAAGTTCATCTCCGCTCGGTCTGGCGCGACTTCGGCGCGCCCTGACGCTACTCGCGGTCGAGGTAGGTGTAGCCGATCATGCCCTGGCGGAATCGATTGATCAGGGTGCGGCTCTCTTCGATCGTCATCAGCTTCTTGCGCAGCGCGGCCTCGACGCTGTTGCGCAGGCGGCCGAGCAGATCGCTCGGCGAGTAATCGACGAACGCGAGGACCTCGCTGACGGTGTCACCGGCGACGACTTCCTTGACGTCGTACTCGCCCTCGGGAGACAGCTGCACGTGCACGGTGTTGGTGTCACCGAACAGGTTGTGAAGATCGCCGAGGATCTCCTGGTACGCGCCGACGAGGAAGATGCCGAGGTAGTAGTCCTGGCCTTCCGCCTTCGGATGCAGCTCGAGCACGTGCTTGACGTCGCGCAGATCGATGAACGAATCGATCTTGCCGTC
>JACCQV010000946.1 GCA_013813945.1 Deltaproteobacteria bacterium
TGGATGTGGATCACGCTGTGGTGGTCCCCGAGTCCCAACGCCGACTTCGGCGCTGATCGGCCCGCGGCGATCGCCGCACTGCCGGGTCCGTGGGCGAACTACAAGATGTGCGTGACGACGCAGTACCTCGAAGGTGATCCAGATCCTCGCGGTGGTCAGGCCGGCACGCTCGGTGACGCGCTCGCCGCCGTCAACGCTGGAGGCGAGGGCACCCCGACGTGGTGTTCGAACCCGTACCTCGAGCTCGGCCCCGGCAACGCGGCCACGAACTGCATCGGTTGTCACCAGCACGGTGGAACACAGCTGACGCCGGAGAGCATCCTGAAGGACACGCCGCACTTCGGGTCAACACGCGTGCGCAACAACTTCTTCACCGACTATCTCTGGGCCGTGAAGGGCGGAAACGGCGATGACCTGTCGTCGCTGATTCAGGCCGAGATCGACTACTGGGACGCCAGCGATCCGTAGTGGAATTTCGCCGGCACTCCGGAGGCGATCTTCGTACGCGCTGAGTGATGATCGCCTTCGATGACTGCGGAGCTCGAGCTCACCGTCCTGCAGGCGACCTCCGCGGACTGTGGGTACGTCGCCGGGTTCGCGGTGACCGAGCAGATGCTGATCGCCGTCGGCGGCCAGTCGAATCGACAGCCGATCGTGCTCGCGTCATCGAACGCCAGGCAGTTCGAGGCACGCAAGACGCCGCGCGCTCTGGGGCTGCGCGACGTCCTCGCCGTCGGGGATGCGGTGTGGACGTGCGGCGAGTACGGGCAGCTCGCGGTCTCGCGCGACCACGGAGCATCGTGGGCGATGCTCGAGACCGGGATGGATGGCTGTCTGTACGCGCTTGCTCTCGGCGCTGATGGCAGCATCTGGTGCACCGGCGAGGACGGCTATGCCGCGCGCGTACGTGGTGAGCGGGCCGTCCGGATCGACTTCGCGACGACTGCCCAGCTGTCCAACGTGTACGCGGTGCGCGATGAGATCGTCGTCCTCGGCTTCGACGGCAACCTTCGGCGCTGGCGCGACGGTACCTCGCTCGAGATTGGCACCGGAGCGACGAGCCCGTTGACCGCACTCGCGATCACGCGGAGCGGAACGTGGGTCGTGGTCGGGGATGGCGGGTTCATCGCCCGGTCACCTGACGGCAGCTGGTTCTCGCGCGTCACGGTCAACGTCGACGTCGATCTCGAGAGCATCGCATCGCTCCCGGATGGTCGGCTCGTGGTGGTCGGCGATCGCGGGCAGGTGCTGGTGTCATCGGACGAGGGACGGACCTGGAAGAACGTCCCGAATCAGCTCGGACTCGTGCATCTGTGGTCCGTCGAGCGATTCGGCGGGGGCGTGCTGATCGGCGGCGATGATGGCCTGATCGCCAAGCTCGCGCCCGTGGGCGATGCGACGTGGGCCGATCACGTCGACGTCTTCGGTGAGGACAAGCCGCTCGATGGCGTGTTCGCCGAGGGCCCTGTCGGCTTCATCGACAAGGGCCTCGACGCGTTTCTCGCAGAAGCCGGTGAGAGCGACGCCGGCGCGCGCGCCCAGGAGGTCGACGACACCGAGCGGGACTCCGAGGCGTTCAAGACGCTGAGCGAACCCGGCAACGCCGCCGACTTCCACGCGATCTACGGAGCACCGCTGCCGCGCGAGGCAGAGCGGCTACTTGCGCTGATCGCCGGCCACGACCGGTGGAGCACCTTCGAGGAGCTCCGCCTCGACCACGATCTGCGGCCAGACGTCGGCGACAAGAACCTGTTCGAGCTGATGGTGCGCCGCAATCAACACGCCTACCTCGGCACCGATCTCGTCGAGGCGTTCTGCGGCGTGTTCGGGATCGGTTCACAGGGCAACGGCGACAGCTATCACATGGAGATCTACGAATGGGATGGGCCCCGGCAGGTCCTGCACTTCGACCACGAGACGCACTCGTTCTCGGGCGTGTTCGCGGACTCGCTCGACAGCCTGGTCTATCTCGCCGCGATCGTGAAGGCAGCCGACGACAAGCGAATCTCGAAGGAGGCGTTCGAGGTCGGAATTCGCAGACTGCGCGGCAAGGTCAAACCGACCTGGCACTTCTCGATCG
>JACCQV010000951.1 GCA_013813945.1 Deltaproteobacteria bacterium
AGCGTCTGGAAATGGAACATCGACCCGGTATCGGCCGGTGGCTCGGCCGGTTGCCTCGGAGTCGCCTACGCAGACGCCTACGCCTACGCCTACGAGGTCAACACAAGCGATCCCTGGGGTTAGTGCGGCGCTAACGCAGCGCGCGCATACCCTTCGCCCGACGCAGATCGTTGACGACGCGCGCGACCTGGTCGTCGTGGAGCAGGAACTTCGACATGCCGCCGGTCGTGATCCCGAGGCGCTGCGCCGTCGCGGCGATCTCCAGGTCGCCGGCCACGAGGAGATCGAGGAGCTCGGCGATCGCGGCCCAGTACTCGCCCGTCAGCTTGGTCTTCGCGCCGAGCGGTGCAGTGCCGCGTGCGACGAAGCCGGCGAGCCGCGCGGAAGGAACGTAGCCCTCGAGACTCACCGGCTCGCGGACCTCGAGCGCGATCGCAGAGCGCAGGCGACGCACGGCGTGCAGCTTGTTCTCGCTCTGCGAGCGGCTGTCCTCGCCGATCGCCGAGACTCCGGTGAGCTTGTGGCGCAGCCGGACCGCGCTCTCGGTCTTGTTGCGGTGCTGGCCGCCCGGCCCCGACGCGCGGTACCGATCGACCTCGCATTGCGCGACCAGCGCTTCGTCGCTGACGAGCAGATGATCGATCCGCGCCACTAGTTTGCTTCGGTCGGCGCAGGCGGCGGTGCTGGGTTGCCCTGCGCGAGCTCGCCAGGCTCCAGGTACACGTCGACGCCGGCCTTGTCACCTGCGCGGCCGTACTCCACGCGCGCGATGCCGTCACCGAGCGCGCCGACGATCTTGGATAGCTTCGGATCGACACCCACCTTGGCGTCGGTGCAAAGCTTCTCGATGTCAGCCAGCGCGATGCCCGGTGCGAGCGCGCCGACTCGCGACACCTTGCCGCCGCGGATCCGGACCGACAGAGAGAACTGCGGCGCGCTCACGCCGCGCAGACGCTCGACCAGGGCGGCCTCGAGCGGGGCGCCCGTGAAGTGCGTGAATGCCGCCGACAGTGCGGTCACTTGCTCGGCGACGGTCTGCCCCGGCATCGCGATCTCGATCTCGCTGAACGCGGAATCGCCGATCGATTGCGTGAACCGATCGATCCGCTCGATCTGGTTGTCCTCGACGAACTTCTTGAGCTGGAACTTGGCCTCGTGCGTACCGAACATCGCCTCGACGGAGCTCCACGGATGCGGATCCCAGAAGTGCCAGCCGGTCGTGACCTTGCCGCCCCACACACCGATCCACGAGCCGACGAGCTTGGGCTCGAGCTGCTCGCCGATGCCGTCGAGGAGTGCGGCGTCGCTCTTCGCGATGTTGCAGAGCTTGAAGTAGTCCGCCATCTTCGGCACGAACCCACGCGGGTCTCCCCACGCGCCCCACCACACCCGGCGCAGGTCGCTACCGATCATCGCGAGGTAGCTGACGACGTCGCCATCCGGGGGCATGTCCGGTGGCATCGGGTTGTGCTCGAGCCAGCGGTCGAGGTGGATGTCCATCCACTCCTCGACGATCGACAGCTGCGACAGGCTGATCTGGAGGTTCAACCTGACAGCAAGCGCGCGCTGCAGCGCGAGGTCGAGCGAGCTCATCGCTTCGACGGTATCACTACGCGCGCCCTGTCGGCTCGTTCTTGATCCGCGGCAGCAGCATGACGAAGTTGCAGGGCTTGAAGCGGTGGTCGAGCTGCGGGATCAAGATCTTCTCGAGCCCCGTGCGCACGCCGGAGGTCGAGCCCGGCAGGAGGAACACGTAGGTCGCTCCGCACAGCGCCGCCTCGGCCCGGCTCTGGATCGTCGAGGTTCCGATCTCCTCGTACGACAGCCAGCGAAACAGCTCGCCGAACCCTGGAATCGACTTCGTCACGAGCGGCGCCAGCGCCTCGGGGGTCACGTCGCGCGGCGTGACACCGGTGCCGCCAGTCGCGATCACGACATCGATGCCAGGATCGGCGATCCACTGCGCGAGCTGCGCGCGAATGATCAGCTCGGAGTCGATGACGATCGTGCGCGCCGCGATCCGATGGCCGACCTCGGTCAGACGATCCGCGATCAGCGTGCCGGAGGTGTCCGTGTCGAGCGTCCGCGTATCCGAGACGGTCAGCACGGCGACGTTGACGGGGATGAACTCGCGCTCCATCCGGGCAGCGTACCAGGCGTGTTACCGTGCGGTATGCGTGTCGTCCTCGCGATCTGTCTCGTCGCGAGCGCGGCTGCGTGTGACACGATCCTCGGGCTCGAGGACCGAGCTGCGGTCGATGCTGCGAGCTCCAGCGACGCGACCGACGCTCCGGTCGTGGACCTGGACATGGACGGCGAGGCCGACAACGTCGACCTCTGCATCGCACCGTCGAACGAAGGCGGAACGAACGACTTCGACATGGACAACATCTTCGACCCGATCGACGCCTGCCCGCTTGATTCGGTGAACGGAGTGGACGGCGTCGACATGGACGGCCTCGGAACCTGTGATCCATTCCCATCGGTTCCCGATCGATCGCGCTGCCTGCTGCTGTTCACCAGCGCCGCCCTGAACAGTGCACTGTGGTTGCCGCGGCTACCCGATGAGAGCTGGTCCAACGAACCTACGAAGCTGATCGCCGATCCGCCAGATACTGGCGACACGCTTGCGACGACGATCGTCGCCCAGTCACTCGAACGCGCCGACATCACCACCTATGACGCGGCGTTCGACGTGACCCAGAGCTACCTCGAGGGCTCGATCACGCTGTGGCTGCGGGCGGACCCGACGGGACCCTCGGCCGATGACGTCGGCTGTCGCTATGTCAACGTCTCCGGGACCGGCTCGCTAGGCGTCGTCCACGGATCGACGCTGCTCGCGGCCGACGGCACGATGACGTTGCCTCCCAGCGAGATCAGTGGACGGATCCGCGGTCGGATCGTGACGGCCGGCGCGATCGGATCGCCGGCTCGCATCACATGTGAGCTGTTTGTTCCCGGGTTCTCCGCCGTCAGCAACGCTTCGGTGCCGCTGCCACTGGGTCGGATGGGATTCACGGTCGATCGGTGGCTCGTCGCGGTTCGCGCGCTCCACATCGTCGATCAGCCGTGACGTTCACACGACGAGGTTGACGAGGCGGCCCTTGACGTAGATCTCGCGCTTGATCTCCTTGCCGGCGATCAAAGCGGCGATCTTCTCGTCGGCCTTCGCGGCGGCAAGGATGGCCGCTTCGGCCGCGTCCGGGGCGACCTCGATCTGCGAGCGCAGCTTGCCGCTGATCTGCACCGCGA